>JAFLBZ010000032.1 GCA_017303715.1 Rhodothermia bacterium
TGCACCCGCGATGCCCATCAGGTTTTGCAAATAGGGTGACACAAAACTGTTATTCACTTTCTTGCAATAGGAATGCTCTTTCGATAGGGCTACTTGCCCGAATCGGGTTTGAAATTCGTTTTTTTTTGTTAGATTCGGGGACATCTCCCAAGTTTTTTTCTAAGACTTCTCGCCCTAATTCTACCCAAAGCTGGTCGAATTGTTTCTCGTATTCAAAGAACGAATCTAATTCGTTTAAGGCACTTATTTCTTGATAGCGTTGGCGGGCAAGAGCTACAAATTGATCTTCGGTCATGGTTCGATACGGTTTATAATGAAAGGAGTCTAACTTCCTCAAAATACAACTTTTTTAGAGCAAACGGGAAGTTTTGAAATGCACCCCGTCCAGCCCACTTTTGGCAATACCTTGTTAGCGGTTCGTTGTTTTTCATTCTATTCAATATTTGGTAATTCAAATGGTTTGTCGAAAAGAATTTTTTCCATAGCTATGATTATTTGTTGTTCTATTGCTAAGTTTTTTGTTTGATTACATAAAGAAACAATTGAATACCCCTCGTCCAAATAAATTGAATTGTATGTAGAATAGCCAGGCCAGCTTCCACCGTGATAAACTATTTTTCCTACTTCTGAATCATCATGGATAATCCAACCCATCCCGTATTCAACTTTTTCGTTGTGTTGAATTTGAGTATTTGAAAGCATTATGTCAACTAAACGGCCATCAAGTATGCTGCTATTTAAAATCTCATTATTCCACTTCAGCAAGTCTGATATTGTAGAATTTACTGCTCCGTCACCTTGAATTCCGTCTAAATAGAATACAGCATTATAATCAGAAATATTGTCTGGCAATTCAAAAATACTTTTTGTTTCGTTGAACACGGTTCCAAATGCATAGTTGTTAATTGCTTCCGGGTTTAATCGTCTATTATACACAAATGAATTATGCATATTAAGCGGTTTGAAAATAGTTTCATCAAGAAATTCAGTGAATGAAGTTCCGCTTATGACTTCAATCAATGATGCTAACAATACATAACCTGTATTTGAGTACTCCCACTTTTCATTAGGTAAAAAATTAATTTTTGGATTTACTTTTATGATTAAATCTAAAACATCTTTGTTGCAAGCTATTTTATTTTTGTTCCAGTTTTCATCCAATAAAGAAAAATAATCAGGAAGTCCTGATGTATGATTTAGCAGATTTCTTGTTGAAATATTTTTGTAGGGAAAATCATGAATCAATGTTCTAATGTCATCGTCTATATTTACTTGGGCAGCTTTAAAAGCAACGAGTGTTGCATATGCAGTAAAATGTTTAGAAACTGAAGCTAACTCAAAAATTGTATCATAGTTGATTAACTCTTTCTGCCTACTTCCATAGGTGTACCCAAAAGAACCTTGATAAATAACTTCATCTTTCCTAGCCACCAAAAGGTTTCCATTGAAAAGATTATTCTTTCTAATGTGATGATCAAGTATTTCAAAATTTTCTTTCATTTATTTGATGATTTTGTTCTACAAGGACCGCTAACGTTTTGGCGCTTGGCGCAGTGGTGGAAATCGAAGCACAAAAGTTCAATTTTGTACAAAAGTTCAATCGAAGAACTGCCGTTGAACTTACCACGAAACTGTCATACGAAGCAATGCACCCGCCATTACGCCAAACCGCTGTTGTGCGTTCGTTTTTATCTTCTCAGTCCTATAAATTTCCAAAAGTTAAATTTAGGTTTTTCATTTTGTTTGTTTTGTTCTTGGAAAATTTTTTCCAAGAACAAATATGATTTGATTTCTACTTTTTGTCTTTCGGCAACTACAATACCATAATGATTGCCAACATTTGAATTTATTCTTTTAAACTTACCATGTGAAAGCATTCTTTCGTTTATTCTTACTCCGTCTGCATATTCTTCAAAAATTTCAACTGGTAAAGGTTTGTATTTAGGTGTTGATTTAATGAATTTTGAGAAAAAGTAAGGGTCTAAGTCGCCAAATTCTTGTCCAAATACAAGAGGAACCTCTATTATTTGTCCCGTTTTATTGTTTTCAAAACCACAATGAAAGCCGTGAATAAAATATCTCCAATTTTCAAGCTTTCCAATTTGTCTTTTGTCTCGTTTAAGTTCGTTAAACGTTTCCATTGGGAAGTCTTTATTTAATTTCAGGTCAAGTTTGTCAACCAACTTAAATAACAATTCTTCTCCTAATTGTCTGTAATCCTTTGCACATTGCTCAAAGAAGTCTTTATTATCTTCAATTTCTTTGTCCGTAATAAGTTTAGCAATGTTTATTTCTGGTTCAATTGTATGTATTCCAATTTGAAAGCCTACAAGTTCATTTTTGAGATTTTGTCCTATTACTTCTCTTTGATTTTGAACTTCTTTTTCAAACACAAGTTTTATTGCCCGTTCACGTGGAATGGAACGAATTGTGTCCAGTGTCGGAATTTGTCCAACTGAATTAATTGTTATTATGTCTGTCGTTCTATTCAATGATGTCGGTTCTTAAAATGACGCACAACGTTTTGCCGCTTTGCGAAGGCGGGGATTTTCAGCACTAAACTTCATTAGATGCACAAAGATTGAATTTAGCACTTCACTGTCAACCAAGCACAAATATTGATAGAAGCACTGAACTTCAATTAACCACTTCACCCGCCATTACGCAAAACCCGTGTTGGGTGCAGTATTTATTTATTATTTGGTTTGATGTTTCTAAATCTTGTCTGTCATACGCCTTAATCAAGTTTTCTCTGTCAGCATTACCCAGTCCGTTTATATTAGGGATTTTCAGTTGCCTTAAAACTTGTGATTGAAATCTTGGAAGTCCGCCATTCATTCTTATTCCAATTTGAGACATTTGGTGTTTAATAAAGTCTGACATTAAAATACTTGCCAAAATCTTTAATGAAGAAATATTGTCTGCTGTGATGTAGTATAAATTATGATGAGGATAAAATTTACCATTGTCAATAAAAAGGAATTTATTTCCCGTAAGGTCAGGCAATAAAAGCTTCGGCTTACTTAATAATTCTGGCTTTATTTTATCAATTGTTTTATACCATTTATTAGGTGTTTTCTTTGCTGTATGCCTTTGCAATAGAGTTTGCTTGTTGTCATTGAAATAAGTCTGTAAATGCGGATAATTTTCTAAATCACATAGTTCCCCGTTATCGTATGGATTGATTAAGTAATTTTCTGTCCATTTGAAAGTGTTATTTTTTAAATCCGTTGATTTAATTATTGGCAACACTCTGTTTTTTTCAATCCCATTAAGCTCGTTTTTGTTTTTAATAAAAACTTTATCTGCTCCTGTTGCCACTCCAATACCAATTTCAAATCCTTGCTCTTCAATACCAATCAAGGCAATATGATTTATGTTATAATGCAAGAACAAGTTTTGCCAAGAGTTATTTTTAGGATTTTCTACTTCTTCAAATTTCAGGCTATTAAAATCAATCTCTTTAGAATTGTCTTCGCAAAACAAAACCTTTTCAGACCGTTTACTTTTTTGTATTGTCGTAATACAAGGGTATGCTGTTACTGCTTCATCAAAAGGTGAAGACTTTTCGATATTTAGAACTTTTCTCAAATTGTAAAGAGAAGAAATTTGCTCTCTTAAAATCTTTCCGTATTGGTTATTTAGCCACCTGTTTGAGCAAATAAAAGATAAAAGTCCATTA
This sequence comes from Rhodothermia bacterium, assembly GCA_017303715.1. Taxonomy (GTDB): domain Bacteria; phylum Bacteroidota; class Rhodothermia; order Rhodothermales; family UBA2364; genus UBA2364. Next base: position 3,683 of record JAFLBZ010000032.1, read on the forward strand.
GGTTTTAATAGCTCTAATGAATACTCAAAAAATGGAATATACAGGTCTGCACGATATTTAAAGGTTTTATATTTATTACGATAGAAAGCCTTGTCGTTTTCGGGTATAAGTTCGTGTCTTATGTAAGGTGGATTACCTACTATACAATCAAATTGATGCTCAAAATGCCAAGTCAGAAAGTTTGTATTTAAACAAATTTGAGAATTTAATTTGAGCCTTTGATTGGTTAAATTGAAAATTAAACCATCAATAGTCTTGGTCAACTTAACAAAAGCAATTGCGTCTAACTCAACAAAAGTCAAATTAGAAATTACACTATCAATGAATGAGAATTGATAATCTAAAGATGACTTGTAAAGACGTTTTATTATTTCTGTTGCAAATGCTCCATTGCCTGATGCTGGCTCTAATATTTTAATGGAACTTAGATTTAAATCAGAAGAATAGCCGACTTCATCCAATATAAATTGGACTGCATTCTTATCTGTAAAGACTTCACCGTGATTTCTTCCGTTTTTACGTTCCATAACTGCTATTGGTTAAATTCGTGAAGTTGTCCCGATAATTGTCCAATAAAAGAATGAAGAAAGGCTTCAATTGAAATGCTTTCTTCAACATTTCCGTAATCAAAATTGTCAGTTGACCAAAGTAAACAGCATTGAGAATAATGTCTTTCAAGCATAAGTTTTTGGCAAAACAAACGATACCTGTCAATGTAAGAGGTGTTGTGAAACTCCTTGAATACTTTAAAATATGGCTCAGTTATTCTGACTGGGGATGTTGATTTCGCAGATTTTTCTACTATCATCATATATCCTAACCAAGGTGCTGATTGATTAGGATAGGCTTTTTCTCTAAAAGCAGTCCACAAGTCAATAGCACTTCCTAATGCTTCTTCTGTCCTATTGTTAAAATTGTTTCCGAAAGAGCCAACTTGAGACTTGAGTTCAACAACTGCTATGAGCTTTTGTGTTGGTGAAATTATCAGCATATCCCAATCTTTTGTCGGTCTAAAGTAACCTGGCAATTGATTTCCTTTTATATAGATGCAGTTTGTTGGTATTCCAATATCAACTGCAACTTGATACAAAAGATTGATAAAGCCATCTAACTGTTTGCCACCTGTAACCGAACTTCGATTGCCTGTATCTTTGACTTCTCTGTCACCCTGTTCAGCTTTTTGTTTGTTCCTTGTGTCCAAAAAATGCTTGATGGTAGATTTTATGAGTTCGTTATATTTTTCTATGTCCATTTATTGTCTATCTATATTGATGCAAAGTTAAAAATTTACGAGGTTCTTCTGTCGGTTACGGGGTTCTTTAATATTGCACCCAACATCTGTATTGCGGCAATATCCTTATTGTCTATAGGTCAGCTAACTGATCCAAGGGGCTTACAAGCTTGGCAATAGCCCGCTCGGTGATATGGGTATAGACCTCGGTGGTCTTGGTACGCTCATGACACAGAAGGGCTTGTATATACCGCAGTTCCATACCTTGTGCTAACAAATGTGTTGCAAATGAGTGTCTTAATGTATGTACCGTAGTATAATGATTTACACCAGATTTGCCAACGGCATTTCGCAAGATGTGGTTGCAAATGGCGCAGGTATCCAACACAACGTCAAATTCAAAAGCGTAATTGCGGTACATGATCTTTCCGCGAGTACATAGTTTGAAAGATGGAATGCAGGGATATTGCCCCCCCACCAGTCTCAAGTAAGGGAATTGGTATGGGTGTTAGGGAATCTCGTAACCAACAAGGGATTGTTCTTAATGGGACGTCCTCTAAAAATAAAAAAACCGGAATCACAAGGAATCCGGTAATAAGCGTCAATTTTAGAGGCGACGAGCGGATTCGAACCGCTGTAGAGGGTTTTGCAGACCCGTGCCTAGCCACTCGGCCACGTCGCCGCAATGTTACGAGTCCACATATTTATGCACGCCTGACAGGACTCGAACCTGTAACCTACGGATTAGAAGTCCGTTGCTCTATCCAATTGAGCTACAGGCGCAAACGTGCTGTTGTCGGGGCGGCAGGATTCGAACCTGCGACCTTCTGCTCCCAAAGCAGACGCGCTAACCGGGCTGCGCTACGCCCCGAACTTATTTAACCTTGAACCGCCTTCAGTTCATCCTGCACGTTATCCAAGTGTACCATTTTTACTTTATAAGCAAATTGGCCATTTGGCTTTCTTTCGGCAACCAAGATTTTCGCCATTTTTTTGTTGTTGGCGTTTTTACCCCGGTCGGTACGCTGGTTCTTAGAAACTTTCTTTGCCATGATGGTTTCGTTTTAGGCGTGTATCATGTTTAAGCAATATAAGGCAAAAAAGGCTGCTTACCATTGCTTTTTTTCAATCTTATTTGATTTCTTTGTGGATCGTATGCTTTTTGAGAACCGAGTTATATTTTTTCAGTTCTAAACGGGCCGTAGTATTCCGACGGTTTTTTGTGGTAGCATACCGAGAGGTACCCGGAGCTTCGGTACACTCTAAAATAATGTTGATCCGTGCTTCTTTGGTTTTTTTTGCCATTTTTATACGGCCTCCTCGCAATGGGTTTGTTCAGCGCAATGGATACAAATTCAAATTCAACGCCTATTAGACCGCGATGCCCTGACGACGAGCTTCGGCAATAACCGCTGCAATTCCGTTTTTGTTGATGGTCTTCATGGTTTGAGTTGAAACCCGAAGAGTTACCCAACGGTTTTCATCCGGAATAAAAAATCGCTTACGTTGTAGGTTCACCCCGAAACGACGCTTTACTTTGTTGTTGGCGTGCGAAACGTGGTTGCCTGTTAACGATTTTCGGCCCGTCAGTTGGTCTTTGCGTGCCATGATTTTTTGTTTTGTTTTAAGTTGCTTTGTTTTTATTATAGCCCACGAATATAATTTTATTTCCAAAAGAAAGCAACGACGAATAAGCTTCATCATCTAAAATTTACATATGAACCCTGTTCTTCTTGTGTTTATTCGTTTTCTATTGCGTATCCGCAGTGTTTTCTACTGGCTGTTCAGGCCGCTTTCGGTTAGGGTACGGGGTATTGTCTTAAACTACAAAGAAGAAGTCTTGCTGATTCGACACCCTTACGACGACCGCTTTTGGTATTTACCGGGTGGAGGTATTAAGCGAAAGGAACGTTTCTCGGATGCCTTACACCGTGAATTGAACGAGGAATTGGGTTTTGAGCAACTCCAGATGCAGAAATTGGTAGGGGTTTATACGGATTTGGTTTCGTACCGCTCGGATGTTGTGGTGGTGATCTTGGCGAGAACGACCGAGTTGCCTAAGCCAAATAAGTGGGAAATAAAAGAAGCTCGTTTTTTTGCGCTGGATGCGTTGCCGCCCAATCTTGCCCGCTCCACACGCGAGCGTTTGTCTGATTGGCTAAGTCCAAAAGAGGTTTATGCCGAGAAGTGGTAAGAAGTCATTCGTTCGTTGTGTATTAATCAAGATGCGGGCATTTGAAGCATACCTAAAATTCTTTTTCAGGCGTCTCGAAAAATGATTTGTTATATGGGGCTTTGTCTTGCTGCGGCGGGATTTTCTAAGGGGCGCCCTGCCAATTAAACATGATGCAGGAACTCGCGTGATGGCGTGATAGGCAGAATCTAATCCATTTAATAACAATAGTTTAAAGCCCATTATTTGTGATAACGCACAACTTTTTTTCTTAATGGGTATGACAAGTCTGTAAGACCTCCGGTTTTAAATAGCCCGCTATAAAATCTCGTTGTATGTTCAAAACCATGGCGGATGTAAAAAAGCCCGGTGCCATAATGGATCGGGCTTTTACCTAAATAGGGACGTTTGAAAAGTATTTTGATCCTTTGGGTTAGAAATCCCACAACGATTTTCCGGTTGAGGCTGTGGGGGTCTCTAAGGATTTGGATGCTTGCGCCAAGAGGTTTTGTTTGCGTTCTGCAATGATGGTTTTGCGTGCGCGGAGGCGTTGCTGCAACTCTTTTTCCTCTGCGGTAGCTGTTGTGCGCAATGTTGTTACCCGATTTCTAAGGAGGGATTGTTCCGCGTCAAAAATTTGCCCCAATTTTGCATCGAGGGCGGTTTCGATCTGTCGTCTTTGGTTTTGGCTATTTGCAATGGACAATTGGCGTGCCAGCGCATCGGCCTCACTTTCGAGCAACAAGACCTCGGCAGAGCGCATGGGATTGTCGGTGTTTAAAATATCAGCAGCGGTTTTATTGCCACCCGTGCTTGGGTTTGCACCACCTGTACTTGGATTAGGGCTTGCACCACCTCCCGCTGGTACAGGCGTATTGTTGGTGGTGGTCGTGCGGTTTTCCCCTGTTATTGGTGTGCTTTTGGGTGCTGATATATTAAAGTAGTCTTTAGGATTTCCATTGGTTACGTTGGTTCTAGCTGGAGCCTTTAATGGAGAATCTAAAGAGACATTCGGATTGTCGTAGTCTGGCACGATGGGGCCGCCGGCATGAGCTGGGACGTCTGTAGGGCGAGCATTGGCTTGGAGGTCGTTTTTAGGAGTATTTACGCCTGCGACGGATGATGGAGTCTTGGTTGAACCACGCCGTAGAGACGGGTCTGCGGAGATTGGTGCGCCAACCGTCACATTGGTATTTCGTTCGCTTGTGTTTCCCGCTGTGGTCGTGGGTTTTGTGATAGCGTTGGTATAAGAAGGCTGTGGGGAACTACTGAACGTAAGGGCGACGAGCATGGCTGCTCCTTGCCGTTCTGGATAGGCGGTTGCCTCAACAGGTTGGTTGGGATCAAGTTCTATTGTAATGACCACATCATTTTGAACGGTACGGGCTTCGTGACGTAAAACGGGGCCTGTTGTTGCGCCTTGATTTGTGCCGGCTTGCAAGTCGGTATTAAAGAGTGTTAGGATTAATTGATCCCTTTGGCGTTTTAGGTCATACTGGATTACACGCTCCGATGTCGCAATCCAGACAACATATCCACGACCATCTACGCGCGGGTAGTATGAGATTTTGGAAACCAGCGGTTTTGCGAATACAGGAACCGCCAACATGAAAAGCAGTAGCACATTCAGACACCAGCGATGACTGGGGCACATGCTTGCTTGGTTGATTGGAAGTTTTAACATAGAAACACCTGAGGTTTTTGTGGTGGTTTGGCCACAGTATAATAGAGGAACACGAAATTAGCAGTCTAATCCTTTTTGGGGCTAAGACAAAGTTGTAGCGTTATTTTTATTTTGGAGGACGGTAGCAAAATATTATACCTCCAAAACCATACCGATCCCTTGAAAGCCAAAAAGGTTTGGTCGTAAAGCATAAATTTTTTATGTTGTTAGCCGCTCAAGCCAAGTTGAAAGACCCCTCAATTTTGAAAGATCATGGCCAAGATTTTGTAACCCACTTAAACACAACATCATGTTAACATCGTTTTTGCGCACTTTTTTGCTGCTTGTACTGTTTTTGCCCTTCAAGATAAATGCTCAGGCAGCAACGGATTACTCGCCAAAAGAGAATTATGAAAAATTTGAGTATAATATTCCGGTTCGAGACGGTATCAAGTTATACACGGCCGTTTTTGTCCCAAAAGATAAAAGTCAATCTTATCCTTTTTTGATAAAACGAACGCCCTATGGTTGTGGCCCCTATGGCGCTGATAGATTTCCGGGGATATTAGGTCCACAAGGTGATCATCGCTTTGCCAAAGAAGGATATATATTTGTATGCCAAGATGTACGTGGGCGATGGATGAGTGAAGGCAAATTCACCAATATGACGCCTGCTATACCGAACCAGACTGGACACCGTACAATTGATGAGAGTACAGACACCTATGACACGGTTGAATTTCTGCTTAGGAATATTCCTCAAAATAATGGTAAAGTGGGCTTGCATGGCATCTCGTATCCGGGTTTTTATGTTGCGGCCAGTATCATTAACAGCCATCCGGCCATCGTCGCAGCATCGCCACAAGCCCCAATTGGAGACTGGTTTGTGGGGGATGACTTCCATGCAAACGGAGCTTTTTACCTTCAAGATGCTTTTAATTTTTTCTCCGGCTTCGAGCATCCCGAACCAACACCGACCCAAAAGCGGGGCAAATCCCTCGACATTCAATCGGATGATGCTTATACGTTTTTCTTGCGTTTGGGGGCACTTCGGAATGCAAATGAACGGTATTTTAAAGGCAAGGTGGACTTTTGGAATACCTTTATGAAGCACGGGACATATGATCAATTTTGGCAAGAGCGGAATATTATCCCCCACTTGAAGGGGGTAAAGTCGAATGTAATGACCGTGATTGGGGCTTTTGATGCGGAAGACCCCTATGGCGGATACGAGATTTTCCGTTCAATCGGGAAATTAAGTCCAGAAGTACCAACAAACCGCTTGGTGATTGGGCCTTGGTTCCACGGTGGTTGGGAACGGTCGGAGGGGAATTTCTTAGGGAATGTTCCATTTGTCCAAAAAACGGCTGTCCAGTACCGCGAATCTATAGACCTGCCTTTCTTTAACCACTATTTAAAGGGGAAGGGGGCATTTAACCAAGCGAATGTCCGTGCTTTTGCAAGTGGCTCCAATGAGTGGCACAACTTCGAGGTCTGGCCGCCCAAGAATGCGAACCCAACAACGTGGTATTTTCATCCATCGGGAAAAATCAAGAACCAAGCGCCAAGCTCGGCATCGGGCATGGATCGTTACGTCTCGGATCCGGCCAAGCCCGTACCTTATTCGCAACGCATTACGTTTGACCGCACCCGCGAATACATGACGGAAGACCAACGGTTTGCCGCCACACGTCCGGATGTTTTGGTGTATGAAACAGAGGCTTTAACCGAGGACGTAACGGTAGCTGGGCCGGTGGACATTCGCTTATTTGTTTCTACAACCGGAACGGATGCCGACTTTGTGGTCAAAGTAATTGATGTTTTTCCGGATTCCACAAAAGAAGTTCAGCCGCGCGACAAAAAATATCTGTCCAATCCTCTTGCGGGCTATCAGATGTTAGTTCGTTATGCGGTAATGAGGGGGAAATTTCGGAATAGCCTGTCCGAGCCGGAACCGATACAACCGGGGAAGGTGACTGAAATTCGTTGGAAAAGCCCACATATTTTCCACACCTTCAAAAAAGGCCATCGTCTGATGGTACAAGTGCAAAGCTCTTTCTTTCCTTTAATTGACAGAAACCCGCAAGTTTTTACCGATATTTATAGCGCGAAGGATTCAGATTTTAAAACGCAAACGCATACCCTTTATCGTTCGTCAAAATATCCATCTTCAATTACGATAGGGCGAATATCGGGGAACTAAAATTGTGAAATAAGAGTGAATGAGAAAGCCGAATTGTAGCGTAAGGTAACCTCAAATCCCGTTTTCGTAAAACACTGCAAATAAACATTGGTACTACATGGATGTTTTTTTCCAACCAGAACGGCTTGTTTTCACCATCCCGCTGATGATTGCAATGGGGCTTTGGGTGCTGAGTGCAATGGGTATCTTGAATCACCATGATGCAGACGCAGACCTTGACGCAGATTTGCACTTGGAAATGGGTCACGGCTGGTTCGATGCTGGGTTACATTTTCTGGGATTTGGCTTGGTTCCGTTGTCCTTGTCGGTTACTTGGATCCTATTTGGGTTTGGGATAAGCGGTCTGGTCTTGCATGTTGCCTTTGCCGATTTTTTGCCTCTCATTTGGACAAAGAATGCTTTTTTCATTCCCATTGCGCTTGTTTTTGGGCTGATGATCTCGGCGGTTTTGTCGCGCTTGCTCCAGTCCTTCTTTAAAGATTATGGCGCAGCCGCAACCGAGCGGGAGTTGGTGGGGAAATTAGCAACGGTAAAAAGCAACAAAGCCACCTCCACGTTTGGGGCAGCAACACTCCGTTTGGACAATGGCAATGAGATTGAAATTGCTATCCGAACCGAGCGTGCTGGATTGGAGTTGCCGTATGGAAGCAGGGTTTTGCTTACTGGAAAACTACCCGGAAAAGACGTCTTTGAAGTAACAGCATTTGATATGTCTTAAACCTTTTTTATTCATCTTTAAATGGTATTTTGTATATGAATGAGTCTTTTATCTTGACGATAGCCGTTGTGGTAGGGGTGATCCTATTGGTACTTGTTTTTTTAAGTATGCTCAACCGGTTTTTGGTTAAAGCGGAAGCGGGGCAAGCATTGGTAAAAACAGGTTTTGGGCTATCGAAACCGGGGGTCTATCTAAGTTCGGTGATTTCCATCCCTTTGCTTCATAAAACGGAGCGCATAGACCTGACGGTCAAGACGGTACGGACGGTGCGTCGGGTGCATGAAAGTTTATCATGTGCAGATGGAATCCGTGCAGAAGTGGAGGTGGATTTTTACATCAAAATCAATCCGGTAGAGGAAGATATTCGGCATGTGGCTTCTACCATTGGCTGTGGTCGTGCCTCGGACATTGCCATACTCCGCGAGTTGTTTGAAGCCAAGTTTGCCGATGCGCTAAAAACCGCTGGCGCTGTCCTTACGTTTGACCAACTTTATCAGAACCGACGTGAGTTCCGCGACGAGATTATGAAAGCATTGGGACAAGATGCCGAAAATGGCGTCATTCTGAATGGGTATCGCTTAGATGATGTGGCCATTCAGTACCTTGAGCAGTTACCGCTGGAAATGCACAACGAAAACAACGTTTTGGATGCGCGTGGTCGGAAGGAAATTGCACAGAGAACCTCAGCAGAGGTAGAAGCGGCCAATAAACGGCTACGGGAAAAAGAGGTGACGATTGCAACCCAAAACCGAGAGGCAAAACTGAAGCAATTGCAAATTGAGCAAGATATTGCGGCAAAACAGGCCCTACAATCGCGCGAAATTGCGGAGGCCCAGGCCAGAGAGCAAGCGACCATGCAACAAACGGTGGCCGAACAGGAAAAATTTGCGGAACAAGCACGTATTGCCAAAGACAGGGAAATCAAAGCGGCGGAAATTGAGCGCCAAAAAGCCATTGAAGTGGCGGATGAAGAACGTAAGCGAAATGTAGAGAGCGCCCGAATTATCCGCGAAAAGGCCATCCAAATTGCAGAACAAGAAAAACTACAGCAAATTGAAATTGCACGCATTGAGCGTGAAAAGGCTGAGTCGGAGGCATTGAAGGCGAAGTTGTCTGTTCTGGAGGAAGTAGCAAAGCAGGAAGCCTTAAAACTGAAAGCTGAAGAACAAGCGCAAACGGTAAAATCCCTCGAAATCGCCAACCGTCAGAAGGCTATCGAGATCATTGAAGCCGAGAAAGCCGCCGCCGTAGAGAAAGAAAAACAGAAGGTGGAGTCGGATGTGAAGGCGTATGAAATTACAACGGTTGCAAAAGCCAAGTTGGATGCCGCCGAGATGGAGTCCCAAGCTGCCGAAAAACAAGCGAAGGCCATCGAGACCGTAGGCTTGGCGCAAGCCTCTACCACACGTGCAAACTTGGATGCTCAAAATGTAATCAACTCCCAAGCGATTCTGGCACAGGCGCTGAAAGAATTGATGCCGCAGTTGCCACTGTTGGTGGAAAAATTGATGATTCCTGCGGAGAAAATTGAAAGCATCCGTGTATTAAACGTGCATGGACTTCAGGGTCAACACGGTGGTGAGTCCAGTTCTTCGCCGTCGGTGGCTGGCACTATCATTGGGACAGTGCTTCAAACGGGCATGGTTTTACCGATTCTGAAAGAGTTGATGGCTTCTATTACATCGGATGGCGGAAAAAATGCCTTGAGCCAATTTATGGAGCAGGTTCCGGGCCTTCGATCGTTGGTCGAAGACAGCCCAAATGGCGATTCATAAGCTGTTTTAAAAAATTGGACGACATTAGGGGTTGTGTAAAAAGCCGTTCTAAAGAAAAAATAAGCGATAACACTTTTTGCACAACCTCGGCATCATAATAGAAAACCGTTTCTAACGCACAACATATACGATTTGCTATTATCGTTCAGGGCTAAAGCCCCTTTTGCTATTGTTGCTCATATCTCCACCCTGAACGAGGGAGTTAATGTTTTGCTTGGCTTTCTGTCCCTGTGATGATGATCGGCGGGCTATTGTTTTTCAGATGTTCTTATCTCCGCCCTGAATGACGGAGTTAATCATTGTTTTTACATGCTTTACCTCTCTATTCAGATGAGCGGCGTTGCCAAATGCTTTCCGGCTTGTCATTAGCCCCATGCTTCAGCGTGAGGTTTTCTGCGGCGGTCACCGCAAACGGCTTTAGCCCTGACTTTGAAATTTACAATCAAGATTTAACCTCATCGTAGCGGTATCTACCTGTCTTCAATCGTACAGAATAAATCTTGGGATTGCCTAAGTGGGATAACTCAAACCAATCGCAGGAGGCTACTTCATTTAATAACAATAATTTAAATTCCTTAATACATTGTGTTAACCAACGCGAGGAGATTACAAGGGCTTTTCCGGTTCTGCTGTTATGATCTCTGTGAAGACGGTTTTTCCGGTGCGCAGCATCTCGGCGACATAGGGTTTACAGAGGCCGCAGTTTTCCCCAAACAAGGCCACCTCTTGTAATGCCTCGACGGTTTGGAGGCTGTTTTCCTCGGCAATAGTCTTGAGCCGCCCGAAGGATTGGCGGTAACAGACACAGCGGGTGATATAGGTTTCCATATCTTTAATACCAAAATATCTAACGTTTATATGCTGTATGAAGGCTCAGGTGTGCAGAGAACCGCAAGAAGCGCGGTGGCATAGGATAGTTCTGGAGGATGGCATATTGGGCGTTAGTGGCATTTTCGAGGGAGATCAAAAGCCCTAAATGCCCCCAGTTTCGCGTAAACGTGTGCTGGAGTTGTGCATTTAAGACCCCAAAACTTGGCAGGACACTCGATTCGTCTGCGGAGATAAAACGTTTTCCAGTGTAGCGGTGTATGGCGGAAAGTTGCCAATGGCCATACTGCCCGCCAAGTTGCATTTGGCCTTGATGCAAGGGCACGTAGCGGATTTGTTTGCCAAAAGATGGCGCTGTGGGGTTGGCGTGGTCTTGGCTTTGGGTATGGGTGTAATGCCCACCGATGTGTAAAGAGAACTTGGTCGTGAGGGAAATAACCGTTTTTGCACTTGCTTCTAAACCTTGTGCATGAACACGGGCAATGTTTTGTGGTTGCCAAGCACCAATTTCATTCGGCGCCCACGCAATTTGGTCTTGTATCCGGTGTAAAAATGCGGTTAGTTCTATTGCGGTTTGTTGTTTTTGCCAAGCCAAGCCTGTATCGGTTTGCCAACCTCTTTCGGGTTTGAGGTCTGGATTCCCGCCAAATTGCCAAAAACGGTCGTTAAAAGTGGGCATTCGGAAAACGGTTCCCCAAGATGCTTTCGTATGGAGCCACGTTCCACCAAGTTTGAACAATGGACGGTTGAGACCAAACGATTGGGTGAAAGCCGTTGAGGATTGTTCGTTCATCTTGGCTTGATCTAATCGAAGAGCGGGAAAAATGGTGGTTTGCTTTGCTTTTATTACCCCACTCATGAAGGCCGCCAAGGCTTTTTCTCGGCTATTGGGAACGATACTTGGATGATGGGCGGTTCCGCTTTTGGTTTCTAAACCAAGAAACAAGAGTATCTTATCGGATAGGGCGCTCTCGGCAACCAAGCGACCTTCGAGGGCACGGGTGAGGCCAAGATCATCTATAGCATATGTGGGATTTTGGTAACGAATTTGGGTCTCATGTGCCATAATCCCCGCTTGTATTTTAGATTTGCCCATCTGGAAACGATCGGTTAACCAAATACGTTGCGATTGGTCTTGTTGCGATTCGCTCATCGGGGCTTGGTCTATTGGAGATGGCAACTGGCGGTCGTTGTTGAGGAGCCAAGTGTTTAATTGTATCCGGTGTTTTCCGAATTTCCCCCCAACGGAAGCCATCAAGCCATCGTCGTCTCGGACGGATCCCACCCGCCGTTGTGTGGTTGCCGTGTTATCCATGATGGAGGAATAAGGGAAATCTCCATCGGTGTGGAATTTTCGAATCGTCAAGCGGCTGTGGATGTTTTTATGACCAAAGGCCACTTGTATCTGTGCAGCCCGCTCGCCAAAAGCGGCCATCCCGCCAGATAAATTGGCACTCCAGCCCTTTGTCTCGGTGTTGGTTGGATGTAAAAAAACGGTTCCACCCATAGCAGATGAACCATAAAGGGCGCTTGCAGCGCCGTGTAAAACCTCTACGCCACCCAATGCCGCAACCGGAATAACGGATAAATCGGCCTGCCCCAATTGGCTGTGGTTCACCGAGAAACCGTCTAACAAAACCAATGTTTGCGAAGTGGATGCCCCGCGCATGGACAATCCGGCGCTACCTGTTGCGCCATATGCCCGAATATCAAAAACGCCATTTCGCCCCAAAACTTCCGAAAGCGCTGCAAAAGACTGTTTGGACAAGTGCGATGCATCTAAGTGGGTTATCCGTAATGGAGCTATGAGGGCTGGTATGGCACTGCGCGAGGCGATCACGGTAACGTGCAAGGTGTCTTGCGACCATAATGGGGTGAATCCTTTAAAGATAAAGAAAACCAATAAGAAGGTGCGCCGTGTTGACAAACGACAGAAATGGATATAGGACATAAAGAAACCCGACCTTAATTTTGTAGGGTACGGGTACACCACTGAAAAACGTCGGACAGTCAATGCCAGAAGAAATTGCAGAGAAGTGCCTCCATACCCTTATTCCCGAAGGTAATCCGCGATAAACGGACGAGGTGAAGCAAATAGGCAGGTCTCCTGGCTCGTTGAAAACCCTCTGAACACCCCAATAGCCTTCCCGTGTTCTACAGTGACCATTGAAGCGACGCCCAGAGGTTTGCCCGAAGGCATACAACCTACAGTTGCGGGTACAGCTCCAGTATTAGACTGGATTCCCTTTTCATCCGGCAATTACCGGAACCTATTGTGCGAAAAAAGAACGTATAAGAAATTATAGGATGTTGGGCTGGTGAAATGAGAATTTTATACTCGTTTCGGATTTTATGTTTGTTTTGGATTGGATTTCATCTCCTCAAAAAAGGAATCTGGCATTGCCCATTTAAAGTTTCTAAAAGCCGTCGTATCTTAAAATCTTCACCGATTAAATTTGACTCCAAAATGAGATACGTACTTACCCTTTTTGCACTGCTTTGGGCAGGCAATGTTGTTGTCGCCCAGCCTTACACCAAAGCGGACTCTTTGCGGGGGCAATATGGCCGCTTTCGCGCCAATAACGACTTGCTCTACTACGATTTGAAGGTACGTATAGACCCTGTGGCGGAGTACCTCACTGGCACAAACACCATTCGCTTTCGGATGCTTTCGGCAGATAACCGGATACAATTAGACCTCTACGAAAACCTGAAAATCGAAAAAGTGGCGTATGCGAATCAGGAGGTCTCCTATGTGCGCGAAGGGAATGCCTTTTTTGTGGACTTCCCAGAAATGTTGCCCAAAGGCTCGGAACAGATCATTACGGTACATTATGGTGGCAAGCCCAAAGCCACCAGCCGATTTGGTGGGTTTGTTTTTGGCAAAGACCCCACTGGAAACCCGTGGATTTACACGGCTTGTCAGGACGTTGGGGCGCAGGTTTGGTGGCCCAACAAGGAACAATGGAAAGACGAGCCGGAAGGAATGCGGCTCCGGGTTGCGGTTCCGAATGGTCTGACGAATGTCTCTAATGGCCGTTTGATGGGGACAAAAGACTTGGGCGATGGCTATACCGAGTTCGACTATGTGGTGCATTATCCCATCAACAACTATAATGTATCGGTGAATATCGCGAAATACGTTCATTTTGGGGAAAAACAAGGCGCTCTAACGTTGGATTATTATGTCTTAGCCCCAAATCTCGATAAGGCAAAAATACAATTCAGCCAAGTGAAGCCCATGATGGCTTGTTTTGAAAAACACTTTGGCCCGTATCCATTCCCCAAAGACGGTTTTAAATTGATCGAAGTGCCTTATTCTGGAATGGAGCATCAATCTGCCGTAACGTATGGTAATCGGTTTGCAAATGGGTATTTGGAGCGGGATTGGACGGGTGTGGGGATTTCGCCTAAGTTCGACTTTATTATCATTCACGAAAGCGGACACGAGTGGTTTGGGAATAGTGTTTCGGCACAAGATCGCGCCGATATGTGGATTCACGAGGCCTTAGACACGTATGCAGAGGCTGTTTATGTGGAATGTATGTGGAACTATGAAGATGCGATGCGCTATGTAAATGGTTATGCGCCCAAAGTGGTGAACAAAGAACCAATCATTGGGCCTTATGGCGTTGCCAAAACGGGTGCAAGTGGCGATATGTACTTTAAAGGTACGTTGTTTTTTAATACTTTGCGCCACGTTCTCCGGAATGACACCCGCTGGTGGAACCTTTGGCGTGAATACAACCACCAATTTAAGCACCAAAACATTACCGCCCAGCAGTTTATCGCGTTTTTTAATGCGCAATTTGGGAAAGACTTGTCGCCTATTTTTGATCAATATCTCCGGACGGTGAACCTACCAACCTTGGAACTAAAGTACAAAGGAAAAAACCTCCAATACCGTTGGGTGACGGAGATAAAAAACTTTCGGATGCCCGTAGAACTGAAGGTGGGTGGGAAAACAAAGCGGCTTGCTGCAACGAATCAGTGGCAAACCCTGATGAATGCCCCCAAAACGGCTGTTCAAGTTCGGACGGATTTGTTCTATATCAATGTGCGGGAAGTTACAGAATAGCACTTATGCTAATCGTGTTTTGTTTATAGGATGCAGATTTTACGGAGGACAGATTTAAATAGCAAGGTAAAAGCACGTTATCGCTCTGGTTAAAACATAGAGAGACGTTAAATCTCTTCTTCCTCAAGTTCTTGCTGTTGGCGTCGTTGCACCTTGTTCCAGTCGTCTTGGATCCGTCTTTGCATCACATCTCGGGGATTGATATTGATGCGTAGGCCGACCGTAAAGATGTTTTGCGGCCCTTTAAAATCCCATCCTGCCCGTTCATCCAAGTGGCCCAGAAGTTTCAAAGTATTCATATTTCGATGTTCGCCTCTAAGCACCAAAGAAATGTTTTGCCCTTCTTCTTTTAAGATTGGGATTTTCAGCTCTGCACCTAATCCAGCATAAGCATGTAGGTGGTTTAAATAGCCCGAAACACCGGGAGAAGCAAGTCCAGCAGTCCCCAGAACCGACCAATATTTGCGGTTATAGGCCAATTCAATGTTGCTACTTCTACCAAAACCATAGGCCAAGTATTTAATTAATCGCGTGTTTCCAGCCAATGCCGGATTTTTGGTATGAAAATAGTACCGAGAGCCAATGCCAAACGACATTCTTTTACCCGCAAAGGCAATGGTTATGGCGGGTGCTTCAATGGCTCGCAGGATCTCAGTTCGCCCTTCTCTCCGTTTTTTTTGCAGGGCGCAACAATCCAAGGAATGGCGCTCATAATGCGAAGAGATACCACCCGACAAGGTGATGTTCATTTTCTGGGCCAGCGATCCGAAGGGGAATAAGAAAAAGATTATAATAAAAAGAAGTTTTTGCATAAAGACCGTTGGTTAAAAGTCGAAACAAATAAATTAAGCACCTACTTCCCTAAAACAACACCGTTCCAGTAGAATTTTAAGCGATTCGGGCAATGAATTTCTTTTCGATGTCACCTGTCGTTTAAGAAAAAGCCCGATAGACCAGTTGTCCACCGAGCCATTTATAATACCACGAGCAAGTCCGCTCAGAGTTTGAAGCCAACCGTAATGCCAAGCGTGGAAAACTCGAAATCGTCTTTATAGCGTTGCAACAGTCCTCTTGCACCAATGGCCCAATCATGCCCCAGACGTCTTTCGTAAGCAATCAAGAAGTTACGCCCCTTTTGGAAGGTATCTAAGTCCAATTTTATGTCTCGATCCGAAGGGTTTTGGTCGTAGCGCCTTGAAAAGCCATACCCGAGCTTAATGCTGCGCTTCCACGTTCGGATAGGAGACCAATAGAAGTTAAGGTTTGCAGAAACATGGTCAGGATGTTTAAACGAAGCAAATTCATGGTCTTGAACAGCCAAGTGAATGGAGGGCGCAATGCCTAACTTGCGGGTTAAAGGTTTATCGTATTCTACCAAATACAATCTTCCGTCTAATTGGTCGCTGTCTTCGCGCCAACCAGCAGCACCGATTTTAAGCTGGCTTGCCCCTCTAAATTGAGCGAAAACGATGCCGGAAAAAAGCATCAAAATGACCAAAGTGGTCGAGAAAATACGTTTCATGGTTCTCCTGATCTTTTAGGTTATCGTTATATTGCTTCTCGGAAAGGGTGCTATTGCGCAAAAACGGATGGGAATTGGAAAAGGTTACAAACAAAAATTGGACGGCACTCCCTTGCACTTACCCATTGCGTTGCGTAAACTCACGCCATCCTAAAACAAATATTTATCCAAAAAACAACCTCTTGGCCCATGTCAGTTCAATTCTCAGACGTGTTAGAAGCTGCAAAACGCTTACAAGGATATGCGCATAAAACGCCTGTACAAATGTCGCGGACGGTAAATAAGCGTACTGGCTGTGAAGTCTATTTTAAATGCGAAAACCTACAACGAACTGGTTCTTTCAAGTTTAGAGGTGCTTTTAATGCGCTTTTGGCCTTACCGGATGAAGCACGAAGCCGAGGGGTGCTAACCTATTCATCTGGCAATCATGCACAAGCCTTGGCCTGTGCGGGTCAGATCTTAAACGTACCCGTCACGGTTATCATGCCAGCCGATGCGCCCAAAGTGAAAATAGAAGCAACACGCGGATATGGTGCCGAAGTGATTGCCTACGATCGGTCCGAGCAATCACGGGAAGAACTGGCAAAAAAAATCCAAACGGAAACGGGACGTGTGCTGATTCCGCCTTTCGATCATCCAATGGTAGTAGCCGGACAAGGAACGGCCACAAAAGAGCTGATCGAGGAAGTCGGTTTATTGGATGTTTTAATCGTGTGTACAGGTGGTGGCGGCTTGCTTTCGGGAAGTGCCTTGGCCGCAAAAAATCTGAGTCCGAATTGTCGGGTTGTGGGGATTGAGCCTGCCGCCGGAGACGATGTAACGCGGTCTTTCCAAACCGGAAGCATCCAATCCGTCCACAATCCAAATACCATTGCGGATGGGGCACGAACACACGCGCCTTCAGAACTCACGTTTGGCCTTATTCGGAGCTATGTGGACGAGATGCGTACCGTGTCCGACGAAGCACTTGCCCGAACCATGTTTTTTATGTGGGAGCGCCTAAAGTTGGTGGTAGAGCCAACCGGTGCTTTGGCCACTGCGGGCTTGTTTCATACCGATGTGGTGCGCCGAGGACAACGGGTGGGCGTCCTTATTTCCGGCGGAAATGTGGCATTACAGGCCATTCCGAACTTGTTGGAAGTGGCAGGTATAGCATAATGGCAGTTCTCCAACCTTATTATGGCGTAACATGAAACAAAAACTAAAGGGCTTTCTAAAACTATGCCGCCCCTTAAACACGCTCATGTTTTGGGTAAGTGTTTGGATTGGTACTTGGTTACAAGGTAGTTGGCTGATTTTTGAAAACCGTCTTTGGATTCAAGTCCTTTGGGCAGCCTTTTCCGCAACGGCCATCGGTGCAGGTTCGAATGCAATTAATGACTATTATGACATTGAAATAGACCGGATAAATCGCCCAAATCGTCCTCTACCAAGCGGCATATTGTCCTTAAACGAAGCGTGGTGGGCATGGGCCGTACTTTCCGGTCTGGGGATTGGCTTAGGGGTGCTTTTGTCTTTCCTTCATGTATTGGTGGCGGTTCTTTGTGTGGGTTTGTTGTATGCGTATAGTCGTTGGCTCAAAAAAACGCCTTTTTTAGGGAATGTGATGGTCTCCAGTATTGGTTCTTTAGGAGTTTTGTATGGGGCTTGGGTTGTGGGAAGTGGTGATCTGGTGGTCTGGGCCATGCTTTTTGCTTTTTGGGCGACACTTGCCAGAGAATTGGTCAAAGACATACAAGATATACACGGCGATCAAGCCGATGGCGCTAAAACATTGCCCATTATTTGGGGGGAAATGCCAACCCGTTTGCTTGCCGGAGGCTGTATTGGAATCACCATCCTCATTACACCATTGCCTTACCTCTGGGCGATGTATAGTGGGACATACTTGGTGTTGGTTTGTATTGCCAATGCCGTTTTCCTTTTGGCCGCTTATACATTGGGTACGCAAGGGGAACAACAAATTACCCGCACCAGTTCGTTGCTTAAAGGTGGCATGATGTTGGGTATGCTGGCACTTGCAACGCAACCTTTATAAAACGTGGTGATCCAACTAAATAAACTCAATTTTATGAAAAATAAAAGTTTACCACCAGAGATTGCAAAAAGAGTGCCCCCCGGCCAGTTTCTAACGGAGAAGTTTCCGGTGCTCACCTATGGCAGTACGCCCAAAATTTCTCCCACAGATTGGAAACTCCGCGTCTTTGGTGCTGTGGCTTCCGATAAAATATTTACTTGGGACGATCTGATGGCCTTACCACAAATCGAACTGAAGACCGATTTTCATTGCGTTACCACATGGAGTAAGTTGGACAATGTTTGGCGAGGCGTTCACATTCGCGAAATTTTAGACAGTATAGAACTCCTTCCAGAAGCGTGTTACGTTATGGCTCATGCCTACGGCGGTTATACCACCAATATGCCCTTAGACGTCCTAAACGATGCGGATGTTCTCTTGGCATATGGGCACAATGGCGAAAACCTAACTCCAGAACATGGCTTTCCGGTTCGTTTGGTGGTTCCCAAAAAATACGCATGGAAAAGCGCCAAATGGCTGAGTGGATTGGAATTTATGCCGCAAGATCGGCCCGGTTTTTGGGAACGAAATGGCTATAGCATGAGCGCCGACCCCTTCCTCGAAGAGCGTTATTGGTAGGTAGCACATGCGATTAGACTTTGTAAGACCTGTATGCCAGAGCACCCATGAGCAATCCCTTCCCTCCCGAATTGATAGAAAAGGCCAAAACCGGTCATCAAGCCGCCAATAACCTCCTCTTTTCCCGATTACGCCCAATCCTTCAAGGATATTTTGTGCGACAAATTGGCATGAAAGACCACGTAGAGGATTTGGTTCAAAATACATTGGTGCGGGTACACCGAAGTTTGCCAGACCTGCAACAAAACGATCGTTTTAAGGCTTTTGCAATGAAGGCCGCCCTTTTTGAACTACAAGACCTTTATCGGGGGCGCTATGGAATCCGTGAAACGGTTTATGATCCAGATGAAATGCCCGACCGTGCCACAATGCCCGAAGATGTAGGTCTGCAAATGGATTTGAAAAAAGTATTAGAAGAACTGTCCCCAAAAGCACGGCACATTATTGAACTCAAACAATTAGGATATCCCTACGAGGAAATTGCACAAATGGTTGGAACCACCGAAGCCGCCATCAAGATGCAAGTGAAACGAGCGTTCGATCGCCTTCGTGCCCTTTTAACCCAAACGCTTGGATCGGTTTTGTTACTCTTTTTTTCCAATTAACGGCTTTAATTATAATTGTCTCCTTTGATTATACCTGAAATGGACGCACTGTTACAATGTATTCCGCTATGGGATGAACTTTCCCGCGAGGAGCGAGAATTGTGGTTGAAAGCTGCAAATGAATCGCATGAATTGGTTGCGGCTGCCAAAGATTGGAAGGCATTTTCCCAACGCTTACAAGCCCACTTGGATACATATCTTCCCGATAGTGAAGTTCTTGTTTTACATGCACTTGCCTTGGAAGCCCCTCAAAGCTTGACACCAGAGGAACAGAAAAAACTGACCCTAAACAAGGAAAAATTAGCGGCTGCCTTTAGAGAAGTAGGTGCTTTACCATTGATTGTCGAGCGTATCCGAACACAAATAGTAGATTTTGAGTCGGAGTGGACAACCCAAACACTTTCTGCCGGACGTACACCCATACAAGCACCAAACGAACCCATCCAAGCCCCGCAAAACTGGTTTGCACGCTATCCGATGGTAACGTGGATGGGTAGCGTAGCCCTTGCCGTCGGTGTGATTATGTTGGGGCTTTGGACCATCTTTAACATTCTTTCCGAGGACTCTCCGATCACCTCAAACCATTATACAACAGTTTTACCCAACCCCTTTAATGTAGAAACCATTCTGAATGATCGTGAAGAAGCACGAACAATAGAACTGCCAGACGGAAGTGAGGTCACGTTGTTTCCTCATGCTCGGCTACAGTACTCCCGAAACAACTTTAAGCGCCGCGTCCGAGCTTCCGGTAAATTCTTTTTTGACGTCAAAAAACAAGGTGAGATATTTTTTATTGAGTCTGGGAATGCCCTCACAAGTGTTGTCGGAACCAGTTTTGCACTGAATGCGACCACCAACCAAACCGAGGTGATCTTGTTACAAGGCGAGGTTATGTTGGCAAGCCGTTACGATGAATCCAAGGTTGTTCGGTTGTCTCCGGGTGAACAGAGCCGTGTATTAAACACCCAAGAGCCTACAACACCCCAAATGGCGGACATCGGAGCCTCTTTGACATGGACGAATAAGTTTTATTTTCGGGGAACGACCCTGAAAAATGCCATTATTCAATTAGAAAAGGCTTATGGAGTAAATATCAAAATTCCGGAAAACACCTCCCGGAGAACGATTGAAGGCACTTTTGACCGAAATGAAAAGATAGCCGATATCCTCACAAAAATTGGGTTGGTGCTCCAGTTAAACGTACACCAAAAATCCGATCAGACGTTTGAATTAAATAGTCTGTGAACCATTCAACACAATTTTTTGTCCAATCAACCATAATCATTTGAAAGACACGCCATTTTTACCTATTATCAAGACACTATTTTAAACGAACTTCAACCGTGTGCGGCTTTTGACGAATAAGCGCGGTTGACCAAGGCGCTCACCTTTGCCAATCAAGCGTTTGAAGACACCACATCTATATCGTAGAATGGTTCTCAGTCTCGTTTTTGCGATGACACCGCTTATTCTGTTCGCACAACAATACCGCCCACCTACTACGCCTGCACTGGCAGACGCTCTCCGTATGTTGCGCTCTAAATCGGGCTTAGATTTAGTTTTCTCTCCAGACATCTTAAAGGGGAAATATACCAGTTGTGCCTTTGACAAATTGGCTCCAGAAGCCGCCCTTGTTTGTATTCTCGAAGGAAGTGGCTTTGTGGCGAAAAGTATAGACAATTCCAGACAATGGATTGTTATCCCAGCTCCCCAAACAACCATAACGACCACCAAAATAGGGACAATACCTGAAGTCCCACTTTTTGTAGCCTCTGGGGTGGTACGTGATGCCCAAACAGGCGAGACCCTTATCGGAGCAAGCATTACCCTTGAACCTTCAAAACGGGGAGCCACTACCGACCGTGAGGGCCAATTTAGAATTGATCGGATTCAAGAAAAAAAGGTTTGGGTGCGTGCGTCCTATGTTGGGTACGAATCAGTCCTAACATCGGTCATGCTTAATGGGAAGCCACTTGAGTTCCGCCTTACGCCGTCCACAACAACACTTGCCCCCTTGGTCGTAGATGGGAACCGCTCGGAAGGCATCCCCGAAAAAGCCATTCCCGGTGTACTTACCCTGTCTTCCCGTCAGTTAGAACAAGCCAGCGCCTTCCGAGGACAAGAAGATTTATTCCAAATTTTAGATGGTTTTACCAACGTAGGTCGCACATCCGAGGTCAATGGCGATCTTATTGTGCGTGGTGCAGAAGAAAATCAAACCCGTTATTGGGTAGATGATATGCCTCTTTTTACGCCGGGACGTACCTTTGGCGGTTTTTCTACACCACAGCCCGATCTCCTACAAGGTGTGACGTTGTATCGCGGATTGGTTCCCGTAGAGTTTGGTGGACGACTGGCTTCCGTACTGACCACAAACTTGAAAGAAGGCTTCGGCAGTAAACCCTTGTATTCAATTGGCCTTAGCCAAAGTAGTATGCGCTTTAGTGCGGAAATGCCCATTACCTCAAAAATTTCAGGGATGTTAGCCCTCCGTCATTCTATTCAAGATGTCCTTCGGCACGAACAGTCGCTTTACATCCAGCAAAAAGCAAGCCTCCAAGACATTTCCGCAAGGTATGGGTATGGCGACCTTACGACAAAAATTACTTTCCGCCCAAACAGATTACACCAATTTGCCCTGAATTTTTATACTGGCTCGGATGCACTTCAGGCCGATGGCAATGCCTCGCTTTTTCCAAGACTCCAAAAAAATCCACAGTATGCCAATGGTTTTAATGCACGGTTGATGTACGGATGGCAAAGCCACCAAGCCGGATTGCGTTATCAATACCTTGCGACAAATCGCTCCATGCTCTCGGCTATGCTCTATCAATCGGGTTACAAAATGTCCGAAATGAACATGGCCGGCGTGCAAAACCTCCAGAATAGCACCGTGGATGCGTTCCAGTTTTTTCAACGTGCGTCTTACGAAAATAGCGTAACTGAAAATGGCCTTAAAGTTAAAGGTGACTTGCAATGGGGCAATCATACAACGCGGTTGGGCTTGGCCCTGACACGCTATGAATTTAATAGCACCTTAGATGCTATGCCCGACTATAAGCAGCCGCTACAAGCAGGGTCGCCTCCGGATCAAATGCAGGAAAAAAACCTTCTTGCCCCAAATCAGGCAAATTCATCTTATAAAACCTCCAAAATGGCCAACGAAGGGCTTGTCTTCGGAGAAGACGTATGGCAATTAGGTCGCTTACAATTGGTTCCCGCCTTTAGACTCGGCATGTTTGAGTCTTATTCCTTCTTTTCCCCACAACTTTCCGCACGCCTTGTGCCCGTAGATCGGCTTGTCATCAAAGGAGGAATCGGGACACAAGCCCAGCATTTACATACTTTGCGCGATCGCTTCGGATGTGCCTATGCCGCCGAGTCTGGTAATTGCACCAATATTGGGCGGTTGTATATTCGTCCCAGCAACGGACAACAAGCCAATATCGGCGCAGAACTTTCCCTAAACCCTAATATCAGGCTTGACTTAGATGCCTATTGGCGGAAATCTGGCAATATATTGGTGGCGGATCGCCCGTATCGTGTACGAGATGGCCTCGAAGAACCGTTGATTGAGGCCGGACAACAGGTAGAACGCTACATTGCCGGACGCAATAAGGCATTTGGCTTGGAATCCACCGCCGTGTGGAGCCTAAATCGGTTCTATACCGCAACATTGGGCTATGTATATGGACGTTCGCTTTATGTCTTAAGCGAAGCAGAACGCTCGCTCCAGATTCCCGCAAGATACGATGCTCCTCATAGCGCCCATGCCACCTTGCAGTTTCGCAACAAGGGCTGGCTTGCTACACTTTCAGGGCAAGTCCGATCGGGATATCCGGTACATACCGAAGGATTTTCTTTGATCTCCTTTACCGACCCCGAGAAAATACAGGCAGTACAAGGGCTAACGATTGAACGTCTGCACACCTATCATCGCTTGGATGTTTCTATAGGAAAACGCCTTTTTTACAAGGGAAAAATTCTGGAATTTACAGGACAATTACTTAATTTTACCAACACCTCCAATGATTTGGATCAACATATGGACGGAACCGGTGGTATGTATGCTTCTGTCCAAGGAAGTGGCCTGAAGCCCGCCTTTAATCTTAAACTTTCTTTCTAAACCGCACGCTCGCCAATCAAAAGTTTGCTACCATTCTTTGTAACATTTTTTTCTTAAAAGGGTCTTAAAATTACCTGAAACAGTTGTACATTAGCGGCGAGCGGTGATGGCCTTGCAAAACCCACTTGTTGCCATGTGTATAGAACACGGTAAAATCCGCTCGGAGAGGTTAGGATGACACAAGACTTAAGCTATGAGCAGGCCATAACAGCCTTTACGCATAAAAATTTTCGCCCGTTGTATTTTGTCTTTGGTGAAGAAAAATTCCTCTCGACAGAATTGCAAAATACTTTATTAGAACATGCCCTCCCAAGGCATGAACGGGATTTTAATTTAGATGTTTTGTATGGATCGGAGGTAGAAGGCAGCCAAGCACTGTCATACTGTCAGGGGTTTCCTATGATGTCGGAGCGTCGGGTAGTTGTGATTCGTGACTTTGAAAAGATGTCTAACAACAGTGTTTTTGCGGCATATGCCAAAGCACCCAACCCCAGTACGGTGGTCTTGTTGCTTTGTGGGGTTAAGCCTAATTTGACCAATAACCCTTATCGGGCCATCAAGTCTTTGGCTACCGTCATCGAGCTAAAACCGATTAAAGAAAATCAAGTCGGTGGATGGGTGCAAAAACAAGTGACTAAAATGGGCAAAAAGATCCGACCAGATGCTGTACAAATGCTGGTGGATTTTAATGGAAACAACCTCCAAACACTTGCCAACGAGGTGGAAAAATTACAGGCATATGTGGGGCGACAAGAAGAAATTAACCGAAACGATGTGTTGGATGTGGGAGGCCATGCACGGGAATTTAATGTGTTTGAACTGCAAAAAGCAGTGGGACAAGCTGACTTCCTGGCAGCAATACGGATCGTGGAACACATGTTGCGACAAAAAACAAACCGAGCAGGCGAGGCGCTCATGATGGTTTCCATTTTGAGTACATATTTTCAAAAACTCTGGAAACTCATCGGATGCCAAAACCTGAAGATGAACGATAAACAGATGGCCGAACGGGTTGGGATTTCGCCGTACTTTATCAAGGAATATGTGATGAGCCTAAAAAAGTACCCGTATGGACGGATTCAAGAGGCACTTGCGGCACTTTTGGCCGCTGATTATGAACTAAAAGGTGGCTCTTCCAGAAGTCCCGAATTGATTCTGCAATTGTTGCTTTTGAAAATCATCCCTCACTCCACCACACGCGCTCTTGGCTATACGGCTCCCTAATAGGGTATTGCCATTTGGCGAGCCTTAAATACCTTTAATCGAATTGTAATAAACTGCTTGTTAAAACGTTCGTAAATAGGGACATAAGCTGTTATCAAAGTGATGTTGACGAAAAAAACAGGATAAATATATATGCCAAACCTGAACAACAAACAGTATCAGCCGCTGCTACAAATGAGCGATGAAGATCTGATGGCCGAGTTCCAAAACGGACGTGTAGAGGCTTTCGAGATTCTGGTACACCGTTACAAAGATCCATTGTCCAATTATATCTACCGCTTTTTGGGAGATATGAAGGAGTGCGAAGATTTGTTGCAAGAAACGTTTCTAAGGGTGTATCGCAACCGTCATTCGTACCGTCGCATTGCCAAATACTCTACATGGCTCTATACCATTGCTGGAAACCTTGCACGCTCGGAATACCGTAAGCGTAAACGCCGCCGCGTGTACTCTTTGCAGTCGGTTAATCGTGATGACGAGGAGTACGAGGTGGAAATTCCAGATGAAACCTACCTTCCCGACCTTCAGACGGAAAGCCTTTTGCAGGATAAATTTGTCCAAGAAACCCTGAAGCAAATTCCGGATGAGTTCCGCGAAGTGGTAGTACTGCGTGATATTCAGCAGTTGTCTTATGAAGAAATTGCCGAAATCACGGGTTTGCCGATGGGAACGGTAAAGAGCCGCATCAACCGTGGACGTACTAAATTGCAACAGATGCTAAAAGATATTTACGTTCCGGGCGACTAATAAGAGAACCTTTTTTAGGCCAACGAGTAGAAGATCACCGATGTTGCTCCAAATTGCACAACATCGGTGTTTTTTTGTCAGCCTCCCTCTTTCTTATTGCCGGCCTATGTACCAAGGATACAACCCGGAAGATTTCCAAAATTTTGACTCCTTATTGGATGAGTTTATTGTGGACTACGTGGATGGAACGATGGATGTTGCTACACGGTCTGCCTTTGAAACCTATCTCCATGGCCACCCCGACCTATTTGAGCAGGTACATCGTATGAGGGAGATTCGCTCGATGATGTGTGGGTTGAACTGCGGTTGTATGGCTCCTCCGGGATTTCAGGCACGACTGCGCAATAAACTTGCGTGTGAAATGATGCGCGAGGAATTGCCGGCTCACCTATCTGCTTATCATGCGCCATCATTCCAATTAATTGCTTCAGTTTTGGTGGTACTCATGGTTTTTGGCGGATTATATTGGTCTTACGATCAATATTCAAAAATGCGGGAGGCATATCAAGGAGCGCAGGTAAGCCCCTCGTCCGCTACACTATTTAGCAATGCTTCGCCGCCTTCAATGAAAAAAGCTCTTCCGCTCCCTGTTCATGTTTATCAAACCTCTTCTGATTTTACCCTAAAGCCCACCTCGCGTTCACAACAAAAGGCAGTTGTTCGGAATACGCTCCGCAAGACGCTCCCCCCTACCTCTTCTCGGATGGCATTTGCAATAAAAAAACCCATCATCTGTCCAGACCTTTAACCCCACCTTCGGCCAATATTTTTATTCCTCTCGTTGACCATCATGCAAATATTGAAGTATTTTGCATTTCTATCCCCTTTACCTTTAAACCCTAATTTACGTGTCAAAGAAAAAGCAACCTTTGTCGGAAGTGGCAGATTTGGGACATATTGTGGCCTTGATCATCCCGACAAGTGATACACCACAGAAAAGCACGGTCTATCTGGAGGTGTTTACATATTTACAAAAGGCAGATTTTTCGACTGTCATAGTCCTCAGTCATACCCAAGAGCGCAATACAGGCAAGATTTCACTCTATAATGGGGAGGTTTTTCCGGTGGGCGAGTACCAACTTCGGGTGGATACCGAGTTGTTGAACGAGTTGTGCGATGAAGAGGACGATTTTTTCTCGGAGGACATCGGCCAAGTTCAGAATGAAGCGATTCAGCAAATTTTACGTGCCGTTGTGAATGTTCGGAGCGACATCGAGGTTCTACCCGTCATGGTAGGCAGTAACAGCCTTTCGATCTCGGAAGAATTGGGACATGCTTTGGGCGAGGTGATGCACAACCGGAGTTTCCTGCTTCTTGCCGCCATCGAAATTGATAAAGTAGATCAGGCGACGCTTGGAGCATTTATAGGTTCTTTGGAAACCATGCAAATCAATCCACTTATCCGAATGATCCAATCCGGCGAGGTGAAGCTACACAGCGGAAATGGCAGTATTATCGGAACATTGTTGGCGGCACAACGCCGTGGTGTGAAGCAGGCCAAAGTCCTCACGAGTGGTCATAACCAGTTTTTAGGTGCGGTACTTTATCGTTAGCGTATAGCCTTATCGTTAGAGTACGATTTGTTTTCGGAGTCGGGCCACAGGAATATTCATGTGTTCGCGGTATTTGGTGACCGTCCGGCGTGCAATATGATAACCCTTCTCGGCCAAGAGTTCGACCAAGCGTTGATCCGAGAGGGGTTTGGCTTTATTTTCGCCCTCTATGATCTGTTGAATGAGCGATCGAATTTCTTTGTTAGACACTTCTTCCCCACTTTCGGTAGCAAGTCCTTCCGAAAAGAAATATTTTAATTCATAAACACCCCATTCCGTTTGCACATATTTATTGGAAACCACGCGGCTAACGGTTGAAATGTCCATATCTATTCTCTTTGCTATATCGTTTAAAATCATGGGTTTAAGATGGCCTTCCCCGAATTTGAAAAAGTCTTCTTGAAGCAGCACAATGGCGTGCATAACCTTCAGCATGGTTTGTCTTCGCTTATTGAGGTTTTCAATAAAATGACGTGCGGATTCTATCTTGGTTCGAAGAAAATCTCTTGCAGCATCATCCTTTTTTTTCATGTCCTTTGCGCCGCCACTCTTTTTGCGGGCGGCAAGGCTCTCCCACATTTGCCGATACCCACGGGAAATGCGTAATTGGGGTAGGTTTTTCCCATTTAAGGAGATCACAATTTCGCCATTCGTATATTCCACTACAAAATCCGGCGTAATGTAATTCTCGGAAGGTCTAAACAATCCTTCTCCGGGTTTAGGATTCAGCCGTTTAATGAGGTCGTAGGCGTCCTTCAGTTCAGCCTCGTCTATATCCAATCGCCGCATAATCACATCGAAGTGCTTCATGGCGAATTGCTGGTAGCACTTTTGTAGCATCTTAATGGCCGTTTCGAGTCCGGGTTCGTCATTGGGCATCACATAGAGTTGTACCAAAAGACATTCCCGCAAATCTCGCGCGGCAATTCCAACCGGATCGAACCTTTGAACCTTAAAGAGTACGGCCTCTACCTCTTCCTCAGAGGGCATAATACCGGAATTGAACATCACATCATCCGATATTGCTTCGAGGGAGCGCCGAAGGTAGCCATCTTCATCTATCGAGCCAATAATTTGTTCTGCAATGAGATATTCTTTCCGGCCAAAGTCTTGGTGTCCAATTTGCTCCAGCAAGTGTTCAGAAAGGCTAGCAAAATATTGTGCGGGCATCTCACCATAGCCCTCGTCGTTACTACCCTCGACATTGGCTTTGTAGCCATACAATTCATCTGCTGGATTGAGGTACTCGTCCCAGTCAAAATCGTCGGAAGCGCTTTCGCCTTCCCCGTCTTGTTCAGCCCGTTCTTCATTTTCCTCGTTTCGTGGCTCATCCTCGCTCAGCCCATCTTCGAGGAGTGGGTTAAGTTCCATTTCTTGTATAATCCGCTGCTCTAATGCCAAAGTGGGTAATTGCAGTAATTTTATATACTGAATCACTTGTGGCGAAATCTTCAGTTGCTGGGTAAGCTTTTGTTGCTGTGTTAACCGAACTCTGGTCATGGTTGTTATTGGTTTTTCCGGGCCAGTTCTTTTCTACGGACTTCTGCCGCTTTTTGGAAGTCACAATACCACGCTTCGCCGTATTTGCGGGTAAGGGGGCCTGCTAAATAATCCGATAAATAGGTTCCGGATTGTGTACCTAAATGTACACCGGATACACAAATATCCCATTTCTCATAGTTTAATACCTCTTGTGTGCCGTATCTTCGGGCACGGATGGGATAAAGGTGACATGAAATCGGCTTTGGCCAATCCACCTCTCCGTTATGGTATGCTTTTTGAATGGCGCATTTTGCAACTTTGCCTTCATAATAGACAAAAACGCACTCCGAGCCATCAACGCATGTAGTCGCATAACGCTCCGGATAGACTTCCTCCCAAACACCTTCTTTTTGGATAACTTCGAGGGCTTCTTGGCGCAATGAAGGTGCAACAATGGGCAGAATGTTTTCAAGTATGGCGCGTTCTTCAGGCTGGAGGGGTGCGCCTTCTTCTCCTTGGACACAACATGCGCCAAGACACACACCAAGATGGCAGGAAAAGTGGCTTTCCGCAATTTCGTCCGAGATAAGAATGTCATTTACTACAAACATAATGCCTTTTTTGTCATGATAGCGAAAAATCGAGACAAATCAAAGCGTTTCTTGAGCAGTACTGGCAAAAAAAAAATAATGGCGAATAAAATTTTAACTCTTTAAGCATATGATTTTTATCAATTTAGCCTAATTTACATTATAGCTAATTGGACGAATTTTTCTTGTAAATAAAAAATGTTAATAATAAATGAATAAAGACAAGATAATAACATCTTCACCAGAAAGTGCTGCTGAGCGGGACTTTGAGCGGCAAATTCGTCCACAATCTTTGAATGATTTTGTAGGTCAGGACAAGATTAAGGAGAACCTACGGGTTTTTATAACTGCCGCTCTCCAACGGAGTGAAGCATTAGACCATGTCTTGCTATCTGGACCGCCCGGATTGGGGAAAACCACCTTGGCGGGCATTATTGCCGCCGAGTTGGGTGCGCAGGTCAAGGCAACCAGTGGGCCAGCATTGGATAAGCCCGCGAGCATTGCGGGGTTACTAACGAATTTAGAAGAAGGTGATGTTTTGTTCATAGACGAGATTCACCGATTAAGTCCTGTAGTAGAAGAATACTTATACTCGGCCATGGAGGACTATCACATAGATATCCTACTGGACTCTGGGCCAAGCGCTCGTAGTGTTCGGATTTCTTTGCCGCCGTTCACGCTTATTGGCGCTACGACACGGAAAGGGCTGCTTACGGCTCCACTCCGAGCACGTTTTGGGATTGATTTTCGGTACGATTATTATGATACCAATGTCTTAAAAATCATTGTTAAGCGTGCCGCTGGTATTTTGAAAGCACCCATTACCGATGAAGGGGCGTTTGAAATTGCTCGGCGTAGCCGCGGAACGCCTCGGATAGCCAATCGCTTGCTACGTCGTACCCGCGATTTTGCACAAGTGGGTCACGACGGAACCATTACCACAGAAATTGCCCAAAAAGCGCTTGATGCCTTAGATGTGGACGATGCAGGATTGGACGAAATGGATGCCCGGATTTTGTTGTCCTTGATGGAGAAGTTTAATGGCGGGCCGGTGGGACTTTCAACCATCGCCGTGGCCGTTGGCGAAGACGCCGGAACATTGGAAGAGGTGTATGAGCCTTATCTGATTTTGGAGGGCTTTATGGCCAGAACACCTCGTGGACGGGTAGCGATGCCCCGCGCCTACGATCATTTTGGGATTCTGCCTTCGCCTAAGCAGTCCGATCTTTTTGGAACATCCTAATGATGATTGGTCTATAGAAACAGGTTGTAACTAAAGAAATTTCCCTAAAAAAATGTGTCAAGGATAAAACTTTTGACGGTTTTTATTCGTTGTAGGGAAATGCTAAATCAGAAAAACCATGAACCTTAAAACTTTGAGCCGAACAGCTATGCAACTCACGTTAAGAACTGCTCTGTTGTTTGGGAGCGTTTTCATGCTTTCCGCTTGTCGAGAACAGGCACAATCGCAACAGTTTAAGGATGCAAAACCGCAACAAGTAGAACAAACGAGCCGTGATCGCGCCTCAATCAACATTGATCAATCACGCCAGACGGCGATTACCAATGCCGTAAAAGTGGTTTCTCCCGCAGTGGTAAGCATTAATGTTACAGAACTAAGGGAATACCGCGATCCTTTTTTTAATGATCCTTTCTTTTCGCAATTCTTTAGAGGCCGGACGGAGCCGCAATATCAGGAAGTCAAGAGCTTAGGTTCCGGCTTTTTGATCTCGCCGGATGGTTACATTGTCACCAATGACCATGTGGCGGGAAATGCCACTAAAATTACGGTTGCCTTTCCAGATGGCTCCAAACGTGAAGCCCAATTGGTGGGTACGGATCGCATCACGGATTTGGCCTTGTTAAAGGTAGAGACAGACAAGCCACTTCCTTATTTATCCTTTGCCAACTCGGAAGACGTGATGGTGGGTGAATGGGTGATTGCCTTCGGAAATCCATTTGGCCTTTTTGAGGCGACACAGCCCACCGTAACCGTGGGTGTGGTGAGCGGACTTAACCGGAACTTAGGCCCAACCCAAGGGCATTCGTACAAAGGGATGATCCAAACCGATGCTTCGATCAATTCAGGGAATTCGGGTGGCCCACTGATGAACGCCATCGGACAAGTGATTGGGGTGAATACGGTCATTTATACCCAATCTGGCGGTTCTGTTGGGGTTGGTTTTGCCGTCCCAGCCAATAAAGTACAAGAAGTGATCGGGCAACTCAAGAAACGTGGTTCAGTAACACGGGATGTTTATACGGGGCTTCAGGTACAAGACATGAATCCGTATGTGGCGCAACAATATGGCCTGCCCAGTTTAATTCTTGTGAAGGGTGTACAAAAAAATTCTCCTGCGGCCAAAGCTGGTTTTCAGGCAAACGATGTGATTCTTAAGATCAACAACGAGAACGTCACCAACCAAGAAGAGGCTGGCTTGCAGTTGGCTGGCTACCGTGTGGGAGACAAAATTACCGTTACCGTCTGGCGCGAAGGCCGAGAAGTGACCCTCAATATGGTACTTGGTAGGCTACAAGCACAGGGTGCAATGTAGGATTGAGGTTTGTTGCAAGCGTGGGTTACAATGGCTCAAACCCCATAACGCGCGCTTAGTTCAACATCAGATGGCCAAACATGTCTTGGTAATCCACCATCGAGGCTTCGATGACTTTATAGGCTTCTTCTCTTCCGTATTGTTTTGCAATATGGACATGGACTTCTTGGCCCGGAACCAATTTGTAGGTGGTGAAATAATGAACCAAGCGGTTGACAAGCATGGTTGGGAGGTCGCCTAAGTCGCGGCAATGCGCCCAAACCTCGTCATTGTCTAAGACGGCAATAATTTTATCATCGGCCTCGCCATTATCCACCATTTGCAAACCTCCAACAACCCGTGCATTGAGCAGGATTTCGGATTTGTTGATGGGACGCTCCGAAATTACGCAAATATCTAAGGGGTCTCCGTCGCCATGAGTTGCATCGGGAGCCAACTTGCTTACGCGCGGCCCGCAATAGGTACGTGGAATAAAGCCATACAAAGTGGGTGGCAGAGAAGAAGTACGCTGGGGTCGATCCACCTTAAGGTAGCCTGTATTCTTATCCACTTCATATTTTATGAGGTCGAAAGGCGTGATTTCTATGTACGCTTGAACAACTTCTGGAGCGTTTTGGCCCGTATCCAATCCATGCCAAGGGTGTGGCCGCCAAAGATGATAATTTTTTTGAGACATCTGTTTTCTTGCATTAAGCTCTAAAAAGGCAAGATAGCAAAAGGACTGTACAACTTCGTTACTAAACATTTTCTCCTTGTAAAATCAGTCATTTCTCGATTTTTATAAAAAAACTTAACACTGTTCTTCATCTTAACCACATTTTATTCGCCCGTCTATGCACAATTCGCGATTTTATGCTAAACAACTTCGTTGTATCCCAATCCCTAACCCTTACCCAAATGTACACGATTACCCCTTCTAAAGGTTCTCTCGAAGAAATAGAACTGATGGACAAAATGGATGCGCTCCGCACCTTGGAGCCGGAAGTAGAGGAGATGATGCAAACCCATTTACAGAAAAGACGGCTTTGGTTCTCCTCGGACTTTTTGCCCGCCGATGAAAAAGCGGTAGATCCTGAAAACGAGACGTTCTACAACCGACTGCGGGAACGCGCCCGCTCATTGGGAGATGCCGCTCGTGTTTCGTTGATTGTGAATCTACTCACAGAAGAAGGACTGCCACACTTCCACCGCATTATCTCGACGTATTTGGGAGATCAGAGCGTGTGGGGACGTTGGAATAACATGTGGACTGCAGAGGAAGACCGACATGGGGCAATTCTGCGGGATTATATGCGCGATTCCCGAATTGTGAATTGGAGCCTGGTAGAACACATGCAGTATGCCTATCAAGAAGCGGGCTTTAATCCCTCGTGGGATAAAGACCCTTATCGGGTATTTGTTTATACCTCGCTTCAAGAGCGGGCCACCCAATATGCACACCGCAACACGGCAAAATATGTGGGTGATGACGAACCCGTCTTCCAAAACATTGCCAAGAACATTGCTGCCGACGAAGCTAAACATTTTCAGTTTTACCGAAATGTTTTTAGCAAAATTTTGACGATGGATCCCAATCGTGCCCTGCAATCGGCTTTGGCCATTATGCCCAGTATAGATATGCCGGGATACAGAATGCCCAATTTTAAAGAAATGGCCGATGTGATCCGCCGTGTTGGCATTTACACACCTTGGGACTATAAAGAAATTGTAGAAGAAGCCATTGCTTTTTGGCGCATGGAGCACCTGACCGGGCTTAGCGAGGCGGGTAGGGTAGCCCAAGAAAAGATCCTTGCCATCCCAAAACGCCTCCAGCAAATTGCCGAGTACATCGAACGCAGAACCGTCAGCAAAACGTTCTCTTTTGATTTTATCTATGGACGCTTAATCGCCTTTACCGGATAGAGAGTATTTGTTATCAAAGCCTCTAAAACTACCTTTGGGGGCTTTTTTTGCTCTTTGCTGCCTTGAACACTTGTTTGGAGAAGCGTTTTACGCAACAACTGCCACGCACTTTGACAAATTGGATTCCGCAAAGCCTTCATGCGAGAATAGCCATACCGGAATGCTTGTCGAGGAATATATCAAAAACAAACGCGCCGGCGCTCACGAGGTCTCTTGGAGATAGACTTCCTCGTAGGGCTGAACGACCACAAAGCCCTCTCCAGAGAAAACCATCTGGATGCTTTCCCCGCTACCACGACCCAGAAAAGTGCCGAACGAAATATCGGTACGGATTTCCGGTTGTAGGCTGGCCGCCCATGCTACAGTGGCATTGGGATCGGTGACGACGGGCATATTGGGCGTAACGTGCAATGTAAGCGGCTCGTAATGGGTGGTGATGGCGATATAGCCCGTTCCTTCGAGGCGAATATTAAACAAGCCTCCGGCCAACATCCCCGCCACCTTTTTTAGCATGGTGATATTGTAACGAATGGTAGGATCGAAGGCCAAAACATCATTTCCATTAACACAAATGGCCTCGTTTTCCAAGTGAATGACCGAGATTTTTTTACCCCGATCTGCCAAAAACAGTTCGCCCGTTCCTTCGGCCTTGGTCAACGAAGCGCCCTCGCCCGTCAGGGCTTTTTTGACGAACATCCCCAAGCCACGTTCCAACATGCCTTCGCGTTTGAAGCCGATATTGCCCCGATATGCCGTCATAGCACCCGTTTTCATCCATGCGGTTCCTTTCAAGTCCACTTTGAGCATATAGGGACTTTCCAACTGAAATGCTTCTGGTAAGTCTGCATCTTGGCTACTCTTGGATAAGAAGTTCTTTAAGG
Source organism: Rhodothermia bacterium (assembly GCA_017303715.1). GTDB lineage: Bacteria > Bacteroidota > Rhodothermia > Rhodothermales > UBA2364 > UBA2364. The sequence goes on from JAFLBZ010000032.1 coordinate 38,195, forward strand.
AATAAACACTCATTTTCTTTGGCTTTAGGATGGGAGAGGTGTTAAAAGATACGCTTTTCATAGGCAGTAGTTACGGGTATTATGACGCTTCACGTTCATTTCATTGCAAGATCCTGTATAGACTTGGCAGGTGGGTGGGTAGAACGGTAAAGCCTCGTTGGGGCGACCTCTAATAGAAACCCGTCTCCAACACACAACATACACGTTTTACCATCGTTCAGGGCTAAAGCCCCATTTGTTATTGGTACTCGTATCTCAGCCCTGAAGGACGGAGTTAATGTCTTGTTATGCGTATTTTGCTTGATGCCTCCGTTCTAACTGAAGACATTGCTATTTTGTTAACCATTGTTTTTACTTGCTTTACGTCTCTATTTAGACAAGCTACTTTGCCACACGTTTTCCGTCTTGAAATTAACCCCATACTTCAGCGTGGGGGTTTCGTGAAACGGATATAGCTTTCGGCTTTAGCCATGACTTTTAAGTTTCTAATCGGGATTCAGCCTTATCAGGGCGACATATTAACATGATGAAGGTATAGCTGGCGGGGCCAATCCTATGCCAAGCGGTTCTTGCACATTCACCTCGGATGTTAAACCGGCCAACCATTAACACTTTCCCGTAAAAGTCCATACTGAATTATAAAATGCCATAGGTTTTCTGTTGTAGTTTGGCGAGGTGGTAAGCTCACCATTAACCTGCTGAAGTAAATGATATTATTTATTGACAACTACGATAGCTTTACGTACAACTTGGTGCATTTGGTAGGGAGTATAACGCCAGACCTGAAGGTTGTCCGAAACGACGAGCTAACGGTGGCGGAAATTCAGGATATTGCGCCCGCCGGTATTTTATTGTCACCCGGCCCTGGACGCCCAGAAGAAGCGGGGGTAATGCCGGAGTTGATTCGTAGGATGGGTGAACATACACCGATGTTCGGGGTTTGTCTGGGACATCAGGCTATTGGGCAAGCCTATGGCGGGACGGTGACCTACGCAAAAACGTTGATGCACGGCAAAATAAGTCCGGTTTTACACCAAAACAGGGGCGTATTTGAAGGTGTCCCCAATCCATTAGACGCCACACGTTATCATTCTTTGGTGGTGGATCGTGAGACGCTACCCGACTGCTTTGAGGTGACGGCTTGGGTTGAAGATGGAACGATTATGGGGATTCGCCACCGAAGCCATCCCATAGAAGGGGTACAATTCCACCCCGAAAGTGTAATCACCTTACAATCTGGCGGTGGCAAAATCATTGAAAACTGGGTAGCCTGTGTTCTTCAAACGGCATGAAGTCAATTTCTGTCATATGGTTGTTTTTAATGGGTATTGTTGGGTGTAGCAATAACCCAGCAGGCAAATTTGGAACATATTTGGGCTATTATGGCGGTGGTTATCCCAATTATTTTATCCCAAAAGACTTCCCAACAGAGCGTTGGATGGTGGATGCTCCCCAGTCTGCGGCCTTAAAGGCGCAATACCGCCATTTCATAGAAACCAGTAGGTTACCGCAGGTTGAGGCCATGCGACAGGAAAACCTCCAACGGGCATACGAAGACCTGATGATGCTTGGTTTTGCAGGTGGGTACATCGAAATGACGTATCGTGGAATGCCCGGACATAGGCACGGAGGTGGCTTTGGCCCACGAAGCACGTTCGATCGGGTATTTACGGGGAAGCCGCATGAGATGATCCGCCTTGTTTTTCCTAAACCGGACGAGAAATGGCCGTAACCAAACGCCTTTTGATCCTGATAACAGGCCTTTTTTATACCTCTTGCCACTTTCATCCACGTCCGGGGCAGGTAATAACAGTGCATGGATGGTACAACAGCAAGATGTATAGCTACTTCATCCCATCTGCATTTCCAGAGGAACGCTGGTCTTTGGCTGGGGATGGCGGCTTTGCGAGTGCCAGAATAGCGGTGTTTTCAGCCTCACGCGACTCTTTGAAAACCCTTTATGGTGTAGATCGCGAAGATGTTTTGGACGTACAAGGGATGTGGATGGAAGCCATTGTACGTGGTAAACTTTCCACAAAAGGGCAGTTTTGCAAACACATTCTCTGTACCTATCAATTGGATTTATTGGAGGTAAATCTTGTGCGCCCCGCCCATAAGAATCCAGAAGAAAAACAACAACCATAGGCCCGTTTGTTTATGAAACAATTCCTTACTGCATTGGCCGAAGGCCAGCCGCTCAGCCGTCACGAGGCCGAGGAATCCATGCACCTCTTAATGCGTGGCGAGGTCTCCGAAGTGGAAATGGCCGCTTTTTTGATGGGCTTGCGTAGCCGTGGCGAGACCATCGAGGAACTTACGGGGTTTGCTCAGGTCATGCGCGAATATGCCGTACCTATCCGTTGCGAAGACCCCGATGCGATAGATGTTTGTGGTACGGGTGGCGACCGTAGCGGCACGTTTAACGTCTCGACAACGGTGGCTTTTGTTTGTGCGGGAGCCGGTGTCACCGTTGCGAAACACGGAAACCGATCGGTTTCCTCTCTATCTGGCTCTGCGGATGTCTTGCAGGCACTTGGCGTAAAAACGGCCTTAGAAAAAGAGGCGGTGGAGTATTGCCTTGCCGAGGTTGGAATTGCTTTCATTTTTGCCCCTTTGTTCCATCCTGCAATGCGGCATGTGATGCCTGTTCGCCGCGCATTGGGCGTAAAAACATTTTTCAACATCTTAGGCCCCTTGTGCAATCCGGCACAAGTCAAGCGGCAGCTGGTGGGTGCTTTTAGCAAAGACGTTGCCCATACCATGACCGAGATTCTGGCGCGCTTAGGCAGTCAATCGGTAGTGGCCGTTCATGCCCACGATGGCCTTGACGAGTGTTCCACCTCCACAACTACCGATATCTTTCGTTACCAAATCGGGCAAAACCTGGTTCAAGAATCCATCACTCCAGAGCAATTTGGGTTACAGCGTATAGACCCACTTCTGCTTAAAGGAGGTGATGCAAAAGAAAATGCGGGCATCCTGAAGGCGGTCTTATCGGGCGAGTCTGGCCCACCGCGCGAAATTGTACTGCTCAATGCCGCGTATGCACTTTGGACGTCAGGCAAATATGCGAATGTGGAAGCCGCGTTTACTGCCGCCAAAACCAGTATTGACGGTGGTGCGGCACTAGCCAAATTGAACGCTTTGATTCGTACCTCCAACCGTTAATCCCTCCCCTGTCCGCCTCCATTGTCATATGAGTATATTAAACCGCATTATTGAAGATACCCGTTTGTTGGTCGAAACACGGAAACAACGTATTCCAGCAAGCGATTTGGAACGAAGTTCGCATTTTTCCGCCCCCACCTTATCGCTGGTCAAAGCACTCCGGAAGCCCCACCTTACGGTAATTGCCGAGATCAAAAAGGCATCACCCTCAAAAGGACTTATCCGCGCCGAGTTCCCTGTTCAGGAATTGGCCTTGTCGTATAAACATGGGAGGGCAGATGCGATTTCGGTTTTAACCGAGCCGAAATATTTTCTTGGCTCGCCTGAATTTCTCAAACAGGTGCGAAGGACGGTGGACCTACCTCTGCTGCGCAAGGACTTTGTGATTGATCCTTACCAACTACTGGAGGCCCGTGCCTGGGGGGCAGATGCCGTTTTGCTGATTGCGACGGTGCTAGATCCCCAAGAGCTATACGACCTTCACCAAATGGCAAACGAACTTGGGCTTTCTTGTCTGGTAGAAGTTCATGACCCTAAAGAGTTGGATACCTTGGACTTAGATCAAGTAAAAGTGATGGGTGTAAACAACCGCAATCTACATAATTTTTCGGTGGATCTCAATCAAAGTCTTCGTGTTTTTGCACATGTTCCGTCCTCCATTGTTCGCGTAGCTGAGAGCGGGTTAAAAACGCCCAAAGACTTGGCTTATCTGCGGCAAAACGGGATAGATGCTGTGTTGATCGGGGAGACCTTTATGCGGGCCAATGACCCCGGTGAAGCCCTGCAAGAACTCCTCCAAGAAACGAATCACCTCCTCCAAGCCACGAACCACGTATGAAACTCAAAATCTGCGGTTTGACCAACCTACCCGATGCACGCTATTGTGCCGCTACGAATGCCGACTTTCTCGGATTTATTCGTTATCCAAAAAGCCCAAGGTATGTGTCGGAGGCCGATGCCAAAGAAATCATTGCATGGATAGGTGGCCCGGAAACGGTGGGCGTTTATGTGAATGAACCCCCAGAAACCATTAACGAAGAAGCCACCCATATCGGGTTTACCTATATCCAACTTAGCGGTGACGAATCCCCCGAAGACTGTGCCAAAATACACCTGCCCGTCATCAAAGGATTTCGTGTGGCCGAGGGTGAAACAGCATTGCGCTTGCGGCTGAGGATGGAACCTTTCCGGCCATATGTTGCCTATTTCCTATTGGATACCCACCGAAAGAATGAATATGGCGGTACAGGCGAGGTGTTCGACTGGGCGATTGCACGAGAGCTGGCCAAAGACTTCCCACTCTTCTTAGCGGGTGGCCTTTCGCACAGAAACGCCCACCAAGCAGCGGAATCCGTCCGTCCATTTGGATTGGATGTCTCTTCCCGCCTCGAAGAACAGCCCGGAAGGAAGGACTTGGATAAAGTGGATGCGTTTATGGAGGTCTGGGCATCTATCCAAAATGAAGCCCGTTAATGCGCTAATTCGGGTTTTCGATGAACGCCCATTGGCTGTACATAGCCGAAACCAAGCCTGTCGAAACTCGTTTTTTACCCGCGTTGTGTTAGGGTTCACGGCTAAAGCCTCCCATTTTTGCGTACTTACATCCCCTCCCTACAGCGTAGCGTTAATGCGGCGTTAACGGAAAAGATTTCCTAAAGTTGGAAAAATATTTTTGTAGGTGTACCTTGAAAGTGTACTTTAAGTCCCGTAAAATTATACTTTAAGGCCAATATACGCGCCTGCAATTTCTAAAATACGTTGCCATGCCCAATTTTACCGTCCGTCCAATTTCCTCCAAACGGGATATGAACCGTTTCATAGACTTTGTGTATGATTTCTACAACGAAAAAGATTATCCCTATGCCGTTCCGCCTCTTCGGATGGATCAAGCGGAAACGTTGAGTCCTAAGAAAAACCCATTTTTCGAGCATGGGAAAGTGCAATGTTTCTTGGCGGAGGACGCTTCTGGAAATATCTTAGGCAGAATTGCTGCGATCGTCAATGGCTCTTACCTAGCGAAATACCAAGACGGGAGCGGTTTTTTCGGCTTTTTCGAGTCGGTGGAGATCTACGATGTCGCAGAGGCATTGTTCAAAGCCGCCGAGGAATGGCTTCGGGCACAAGGCTTAACCAAAATGGGTGGGCCATTGAACCCCACCATCAACGACACGGCGGGCTTATTGGTGGATGGCTTCGACCGCCGCCCGTCAGTCATGATGCCCTATAACCCGCCTTATTACGAGGGTTTTTTGAAGCAATATGGTTTTGAGCGGGTCATGACCATGTGGGCTTATTATATCCATCATAAATACCGTGCAAATTTCGAGAAGTTAGAGCGTATGATTGGCCTGCTTTATAAAAGGTATCCGGGCTTAAAACTCCGCAAATTAGACATGAAAAACTTCGATCGCGATGCCCAAATTATAAAAGACATCTACAACGAAGCATGGTCTAATAATTGGGGGAGCGTACCCATGACCGATCATGAGTTCAAGCATTTGGCGGGCTTCCTGAAGATGATTGTGGATCCACGTGTGGTTTTTATTTTAGAATTGGACGGCGAACCGGTCGCTTTTTCCATTACATTACCCGACTTAAATCAGGTTTTACGATATGTGAAACGCGGGAGTGTACTCCAAGCGCTACCGTTGATTTTGCGAAATCGTCGTCCCGGAAAGGGCAGCATGATCCACGACGGACGTACCTTGTTAATGGGCGTCCGGCTTAAGCACCAAGGCAAAGGCTTCGACGCCATTGTTAACCATGCCATCGTAAAATACGGCCCTGAAAATGGCTATGTTGGTTCAGAAATGTCTTGGTTATTAGACGCCAATAAGCCGATGGTGAATGCGGCCATCAATTTGGGTGGTGTTAAGGATAAAGAATATGCGATGTTCGAGAAAGCCCTTTAATCAACGTGCGTTCTAAGTTCATCCAGCTATCCTCATGACAGACAGGCAATACAAACCATAAACGGGTAACGTTCGATGTACTCGGTGGGGTACAAAATTAGCCCTCTCGGAGCAGTATCTTTCTATAATGAAGAAATGTTTAGCAAGCATAGTCCCAAAACCAATATCTTTAACTATGGCCCGCTCATCCAAAGGAAGTCGTTAAGTTACAAGGTTTTTAGTTCAACCCCTCTTAGGAAGACGAGGGCTTCTGGCCCATAATTAAACAGCAGATCCAAAAGGCTTAGGTCTGGATAAAATCCTGTGTAGGTCTGACGGTAAGCCACGGTTTCTTGGTGGGGGTAATACACAGAGAAACCGGATTTTGCCACAAATGGTGCCGCCTCTTGTGTGGTTAAGAGCGGTTTCTCCCAAATTTGTGCAAGTTCTACAAGGCTTTTCGGCGGGGATTCCCATTCAGACATCTGCTCAATTTCTATCTCATGCTCAATCATCGCGCATAGCCACTTCACAGATGCCGCGTTAAGTTGTGCCAAGGACAAAAATGCTTGTTCAAAAAAAGCGGTCAAAGAGGCTTCGTAGTAATCAAACATCGCCGATGCTCGATAGTGATTCCGTAGGGTTTTGAGGTGCTGTTCGCGCCATTCGGCCTGAGTTGGTTCGAACGTTACAGCATGGATAGGGTCACCGAAGCGGTAGCGAACGGGGATAGAAAGCCATGCGGTTCCAGCATCGGTACGAATCGGGGTGCGGTTTTGGTGAGACTGTCGGCTATACTGAAAAGAATCTGCAAGAATGACCTTATTTGTGTGTAGCAACGTGGTAAAGTAAGAAATTCGTGGGAAGTACTCAGGGAGGCACATGGCAACATGTGGCATCATGTCAATTCGTTCAGTGGTTGTATTCATGCGGTCGGATGTCCAAGTTATAGGTGCAAATACATTTCGTAAATGAGTATTTTGGAGAAAAAAATGACGACCAATCCCTACACTCAAGATCGCTTTTTTCGGTGGACGGTTATCGCCTTTTTGGGAACCATTGGCTTTAGTCTTGTGGGCATGTTGTTGCTATACATACCGCCCGTTACTGCTTTTTTCGCCCCGGTCTTGTCTTGGCTCATTAAAATCCCTACTTGGATATACATGCTGCTCATGCCCATAACGGTTTGGTTGTTGTACCTACCGCATTTGGGGCTGCGTAAGTCACTCTTTTTTTTGGCTTGGGCGGTATTTGTCGGAACAATCATGGAACTTTTGGGGACGGCTACGGGCTTTCCATTCGGAAAATACTTCTATACCGATCTACTTGGGCCTAAAATAATGGATTTGGTTCCTTATTTCATTCCACCTGCATGGTATGCGATGGGTCTTTTGTCTTTCGACTTGGCCACACGGCTTGGCCACACGGGGATGCAGCGGGTTTTAACATCCTCTTTGTTTATGGTCTTGTGGGATTTTAGCCTTGATCCGGCCATGAGTTATGCGCAAACGTTTTGGGTATTCCCCGAAGGCGGCTTTTTCTTTGGGATGCCGCCCGAAAACTGGCTTGGTTGGTTTGTATCTGCACTCATCATTATGCTTGGATTCGAGTATTTGGGGCGTGGCATCCATCCTACGCTTACACCTTGGGTTCCGCGGCTTTGGTTTTTAAATGCAGCTTTTCCGTTTTTGGTCTCGCTTGTTTCGCTTAAGATTGCGGCTTTTTGGTTTGGCTTATTCGCTTCCATCCTCCCTCTTTTGGCCGTTTGGGCTTATGAACATTCCTCCACCCTGAAAGAGCCTGACATATCATGATGCCACAGATGAACAACGCCCATATTTGGCAGGAGTTTCAACGACATTCCCGCACTTTTTCGATGGCAAGCCGCTTTTTGCCGTCGGAAATTAGAATGCCGGTGGCCACTTTATACCTGTATTGTAGGCAAATTGACAATATCGCAGACGAATTGGCATTGACAGCGGGTAAAGAAAAGGCCCTCTTGGCATTGACGGAAGTAGCAGAAAACGTCGCGGCGGTTTTTGAAGGCAAGCCACCAAGGCATCCTTTTTGGGAGCGTTTGGCTGAAATCCATCAGAGGTATGAGCTTTCTTCTCCACCGATGTTTGAGTTGATCGAAGGGGCAAGATGGGACTTAACCGATCGCCGCATAGATAATGAAGACGATTTGTTGGCGTATGCAAACTTAGTTGCAGGCTGTGTGGGTGCAATGATGCTCCCTTTTTTGGCTGAAGAAAAGGAGGATCGGGCAACTTTATTGCCAACCGCCCGGGCTTTAGGAAATGCCATGCAACTCACCAATATCATCCGAGATGTTGGGGATGACTTTAAGTCGTTACGGCGCATCTACATTCCAGCCACATGGATGGATGACTTTGAAGTTACGCCCAGCGATTTAATGGGGGAAGACATTCCATCCGGCTATCCATTGCTGATGGAACGTCTTATGCAAATGGCAGAAGAACTGTATATTGAAGGATTTAAAGGGATACATCGCCTGCCGAGACGTGTCCGAGGTGGTATTCGGATGGCGGCACGGTTTTATCGGGAGATTATGAACGAAGTACGGAGAAATGGGTACAACAATTTATCCAAGCGAGCTTATGTACCTAAGCAGCGCAAAATGCGACTGATCCTAGACAATGATTATTACCGTCGTAGAGATGCCATGCTGCCACAAAATATGCACAACAGAGTCTATCCTCCAACCCTCTCCATGACATGACCAGGTCGCTATTGGGTCGTTTTTGGAGTTCGGCCATGCGTAAGGCATTAGACAAAGCGATCGAAAGGGTGGTTTTGATGGACGAGGAAAACTTGCCGAACCAACCAACCATTTTTTATCTAAACCATCACACGCATTTTGACGGCCACCTCATTTGGCTGATGATCTTTCAAATCCGACGAAACCAAGGCTTGGTTTGGATGGAGCGTTGGGATGAATACCCGTTCTTGGGGCTGCTTGGCGCATTACCTTTCCCCAAAGACCAGCCTAAAGCGCGTGTGCAAACCCTACATCGTACCATCGCACTGCTAAATAAACATCCCGATTGGGATTTTTATATTTTCCCAGAGGGCATCCAACATCCACCAGAAGAAGGGATTATGGCGTTTTCCCCAAAAATTCTACATCGGCTTTCGCGAGAATTACCCCAATATGTATTCTGTCCGGTTGCTATTCGGGTAACGTGGTGGTCTGGCGAGCGGCCAACATTGCTCATGAAAATCGGAACACCACATTCCAAACCGGATGGCCAAGAGGCCCAACGGCTCCAAAACCTGCTCGACGATTTGGCGAAGCCACGAACGGGTACGGTTCGGAAACTTATGGAAAAACCGATTCGCTGCAAAATGGGTTTTGGCTGGATGCGCCGCTTCTTCCGCGATTACCCCAAATAATGAAAGAAACTTTTTGCGGTTAAATGTTAGGTCAAATGCAATAAGACGATGAGATAACGCTTATAGACAAACCAACCCCTTCTTATTTTTAGACGAATCACTTTTATCACGAAACGGTTACAAGTATATTTAAGCGGTGCTACAAGACAGGGCATCGCTCTATTTTTTAAAATGTGGACGTCCTTGAGCCTTTTAGCCCGACGAGTCCTCAAAAATTTTGACTATGTATAAGTATTTGTTTTTATGCTTCTTATTTGCAGGAAGTATTCAAGCCCAAAACCAAATGATTGTTACGGGTTCCAATATTCGTGTACGACAGACAGCAGATGTTAGCGCACTGGAAGTGGGGAAACTAACCCTTGGCGCGATCGTCACCCAAAAAGGAAAATCGGCATCGAAGACCACCATAGGCGGTAAATCGGATTTTTGGTACCAAATCTCATCGCCCAATTTATCCGGTTGGGTTTTTGGAGGCTTTCTAAAACCCTATACTACCTCCCAAAAAAACCTTATCTACACGGAACTTATCCGGTCGAGGTTGTCTGTTGAAGCAACTAACTTTTTAGACGAGGCGGACTTGGTTGTTTTTACCGAAAGGGCCATACGCGAGGTTAAAGCACCACAACTTTTGGGCGAATTAGAAATGAGCCGCTTGCTGGCCATACAACGTGCTGCAAAGTTGATGATGATGGATACAGAGACAGGAGCCTACCCAGAACCTTATAAGACATGGGTATTGCGTCATGAAGGTAAATCGTTATTTTATGACGAAATTTCGGCACAGTACCTGCTGAGTACCAAGGACTTTTGGGCTTTGGCCACCAAATACAAAAATGCGGCAATCGGCGAGCGCATCGCATGGGAAGCCTCATTGGTTCCATTGGGTGGTGAGTGTGAAGGCGACCTGTCGTGTAATTTAGGCTCGTTAGACCTCACGGTTGGCGAGTATTTGCGCCGTTATCCCAAAGGGGCGCATGTCAGAGAAGCCCTTAACCAAATTTCCGAGTGGCTAACCAGTTTGATGCAGATAGACGAATCTATGGCGGATGAATTTTTCTATCCGGGGCAAAGGAAAGACTTTTTACCAAACTACAATGCACTACGGCGGGCGGTAAACGGAACCATCAATCCGATAAAAGCGGAGGTTTTAGACCTTCTTACCCAATTGGATAAGAAAGTAAAGTAAATCACCTTGTTCAAAAGCCGAACGCCAGAGTCTGCCTACCTATGCAGGCTCTTTTTTTGATCCCACGACCGTTCACCCCACATGAAACTATATCCGAAGAACATCACAAATAAACTTGGGTTCGATCTTCTCCAACAAAAATTGGATGCTTATACCCAAAGCCGTATGGGGCAAGAACGGGTTGAGGAAATGCAACCGTCTTCCGCCCTTTCGGTGGTGAAGCACGGTTTACGACAAGTCTCTGAAGCACAAGCTGTCCTCACGTTTGATGATGCGCTACCGCTCACGTCCTTACCAGATGTTCGTGAAGTGGTGCGCTTCATCTTGCCCGAAGGGGCTTTCATGCAGCCAGAAGCCCTGCTTGGGGTTGGTCATATTTTGGGCAATACCCGTCGGCTTAAGTCCTATCTTGATGCGCGGCGGAGCAAATATCCGGCATTGCACGAAATTGCCAACGACCTCCAACCACAAAAAAATGTGGAACGACGAATTGGCGACACCGTGGACGATACCGGACAGATTAAGGACGATGCATCACCAGAGTTGCGACGGATTAGAAGGCGTATTTTGCGCATACAAGGGGAATTACGTTCGCGGGTGATGTCCGAACTCCGACGGGCAGAAAAAGAAGGTTTCGCCGCCGATGACCAGCCTACCATTCGGAATGGACGTCTGGTTATCCCCGTCAAAGCAGAGGCAAAACGCAAAATTACGGGCTTCTTACATGATGTCTCGGCGACCGGACATACCGCTTATATTGAACCTGCGGCGGTGATGGAACTCAACAACGACCTGCGCGAGTTGGAAACCGAGGAAAGGCGTGAAATTGAACGCATCCTCCAAGCCGTATGTGCCGAACTCCGCACCGTTGCACCTGACATCTTGAACAATGTGGAAGCCTTAGGTTTACTCGATTTTATCTTGGCGAAAGCAAAATTGGCCAATGCCTTGGGTGGAATGGTTCCGCACGTAAATGATCGCGGGGTATTTAAGCTGAAGAAAGCCAAAAATCCCATGCTGATCCTGCGATATGACCAAGCAAAAAAGGAAATTGTGCCTTTAGACCTCACGTTGGGAGAACAGTTCAGGTCGTTGATCATTACGGGGCCAAATGCAGGCGGGAAATCTGTTGCCATGAAAACCGTGGGCCTGCTTGCCCTGATGGTGGCACATGGAATCCCGATCCCATGCAACGGGGATGCCTCCGATGTCTGTTTGTTTACAGGGATTTATGCAGATATTGGCGACGAACAAAGCATCGAAAACGATTTGTCCACGTTTAGCTCCCACCTCACACACCTACGCCATATGCTGGCAGATGCAGATGGGGGAACCTTGATTTTAATTGATGAAGCCGGAACCGGAACCGATCCGGCGGAGGGCGCGGCACTTTCTCAGGCAATGCTGGAACATTTCCACAAGGTGAATGCCACCGTGATCGTTACAACGCATCATGGTGCGCTCAAGGTTTTTGCGCATGAAACCCAAGGCATCGAAAACGGTGCGATGAGTTTCGACGAGGCGAATATTACGCCTACTTATCGGCTGCAAACAGGTATCCCCGGCTCGTCTTATGCCTTTGAAATGGCCGAACGCCTGCAACTGCCACCAGAAACGATTGTACGTGCCCGTAACCTGATGGGCACACAACAAGCCTCTTTTGAAAACCTGTTGCACGACTTCGCCCGAAAAAACGAGCACCTAACAGAGCAACTCAAAGCGCTTGATGCGGAAAAAGCGGGACTCGAAGCCAGCCGGAAGAAGTTTGAGGAACGGAGGCTACATCTGGAACAAGTGAAAGACCAAATCCGAAAAGATGCCCTAAACGAAGCACAAAAGGTCTTGAACCAAGCCAATGCAGAGGTGGAACGTACCATCCGCGAAATCCGAGAAGCCCAAGCTGAAGCTGAACGTACCAAGGTCGCGCGCCAGCAGTTGGAGGCAACCAAAGACCTCGTCAAAAAGTATCAACTCAATTTGGAAAAACGTACCAAAGCCAGAGAAGAACAACATGAGGCACAAAGACAACAAGAAGTGCAAAGACAACAAGGGGCAAAGACAACACCACAAAAAAAAGAGCAAAAACCAATTAAGGAAGCCTCAAGCACCATCTGCGTAGGGGATCAAGTGGTTGTTGGCGAAGGCACAACACCTGCTGAAGTCTTAGAGATCGTAGGCAAAAATGCGTTGGTTGCGCAAGGTTCTATGAAAGTCAAAGCTAAACTGAACCAACTCCGCAAAGTCGCTGGCCCAAGGAAACAAACGGTCACGGTTCGTCATCAATATTCCCCATCCGACGTTCTTTCCGTTGGACGTGCCCGCGTTCATTTAGACATTCGCGGCCAGCGGGTAGAGGATGCCAAAATTACCGTTACCCAGTTTTTGGATGATGCCATTGCTGCAAACCTGAACCGCGTGGAGATTTTGCATGGCACGGGAACGGGTGCGCTACGCATGGTTCTCAAAGAAATGCTCGCACATTACGAGGGCGTCACCCGATTCGAGGAAGCGCCTTGGGACTTGGGCGGACCGGGGGTGACGTATGTATGGCTGGCATAATGACGGGCGTTATAGGTTAATCTGGCTATGGGCAATCAAATTTTCCGGAAGCGCTAAACCTTTTGGTAACATAAACTAAACTTGTGTAAATGGTTTTCCCTGTCTAATGCTTTCCGGCATGAAATTAACTTCATGCCTCAGCTTGGGGGTGTCTGCAACTACTCCATGAAGTCGGTTTAATCATGGCAAATAATCTAAGTGTTTTAATAACAAAGATTTAAAAACCACAATTTCCGACAATTTAAACCCCTACATGATGAGGGCGGTTTTTCGTTTGGATAATCTCGGCGGCAATGCTTACCGCAATTTCCATCGGGGTTTTGGAATGAATGGGCAATCCGATGGGGGTGCGGATTTCAGACAACATCTTTGGGGAGAAGCCATCTTTTTTAAGTTTTTGGAGGAGCGTTTTCATTTTGGTAGCACTCCCCAAAACCCCGAAGTAGGCGAATTTCCGTCCTAAAAGTTGGCGCATCACCAATTCGTCCGTTGCAAAGCCAAACGTCATGACCACCACATACGCCTGATCACATTCCGGAAGGTACTGCGCTATTGCGTTATAATCCGCAATGGTGATTTGGTCGGCAAAGTGGTTTTCGGCAATGGTATTCAGGTCAGGACGGTTATCAAAAAGATGCACAAAGAACCCAAGCCGCGACATCAATTCCGACAATGCCAATCCGCAGTGCCCCCCGCCAATCAATAGGAGTAGCGGTCGCTGATCCAAATTTTCGGTGTATGTGAAATCCCTTCCTTCTTGTGAAAAATCATGGGTTGAGGTTGGGGACTCTTCCAGAAAATGTAATCCTGTTGGGCGAACAGATAAGCCACCACAACGGTTTTTTACGCCATTGGCTATTTTTATTATAGCCCCTAAGTCTTTATATAACAATGGCAAGGAAACAATGGTCTGTTCGCCAGAGCAAATCATCCCACTGGCTTCAGGCGCATTTTTCCGGTGAACTTGCCTGCGAAGTTTTACCACGCCATCGCTTTCTTTTTGTGCCCTCACTGCCGTCACCATGTTCATTTCCATCAGTCCACCACCAATACTCCCCCAAAGGTCATCGTCCGTTACAGCCATTTTAAAGCCAACCCGTCCGGGGCTACTTCCTAAACTCTGAACCACCACCAATAAGGTTACAGGGCGGTGTATCATGAGGGCATCAACAATTTTCTGCCAAAAAGCAGTATCCATAAAGGTCTTTGTTTTAGGATTTGAAGTTGCTCAATGATATACCATTTTCAGGAGTATGGAGATAGGTATAAATCCAATGCCGTTGATCCGAAGCAAGAATGGCTTTATCTAAGCGAAACACACCACTTTCCATAAGCACAGAGTGGCATGTTGGATTGTAATAAATGACCATCAAGGGTCGGTCTTCACGCAACAAAGAAGCCGTGAGATGTTGGGCAACACATCGCATTACCTTTTCGGGAAATGGATTAAAAAAATAGACATGCGTAAAACGGTCAAAATCCATAAAAAGGGCGGCATCTGCATGATGTATAAAAATGTCCTTGTTCAAAATTTGCATGTTCCGGCGGGCAATATCTACCAATTTGTCAGAAAGCTCCACACCTTCCACAGTCCCGAATCCGGCTTTTTTGAACAATAATAAGGTTGCTCCTTTGCCACAACCAAGGTCTATAATGGCTTCCTGTTTGTGCGGTTTTATGGTTTTTAGGAGTTTTTTCAACTCCGGTAACTCGGCAGAAGACTCATACCAATACCCATTCTCAAACGGTATGCCTGTTTCGTCATTGTACATACTGGCCATAAGGTCTATACCACGTTGGGTGTGGATTGCCGTGTTGATTTTTCTAATCAGGCGTTGAAAAAAGCCCATCCTACTCCTTACTTTGTAGGTTCTTTTGTGTTGATCCTCCCAAGATATGACAAATACGTTCTTTTATTATGTAGAATCTCCAATTGGCTTGCTTGAACTGCGGGCAGATTCCGAGAAGGTCACCGCTATCTATTTTGACGGTGGGAAGGGCGCTTCTACAGTTCGACAGCCCCAAAGTAACGTGCAACCGCCGCCAATCAGGTTGGCGACAGAGGAACTCCATGCCTATTTTTCGGGTCATCTAAAAACGTTCACCTTTCCAATGCAACAAATAGGAACGGCTTTTCAGCAGAAGGTTTGGGAAGAACTGACCCACA
Organism: Rhodothermia bacterium; assembly: GCA_017303715.1. Classification (GTDB taxonomy): domain Bacteria; phylum Bacteroidota; class Rhodothermia; order Rhodothermales; family UBA2364; genus UBA2364. The sequence goes on from JAFLBZ010000032.1 coordinate 53,583, forward strand.
TTCCATATGGCGAGACGCTTTCGTATTTGGAACTTTCGAGGAGAATTGGGGACGTAAAAGCAATTAGGGCCGTAGGAACCGCCAATGGTCGGAATAACCTGAGTATTGTTGTGCCTTGCCATCGGGTGATTGGTCAAAATGGTCAATTAACGGGTTATGGAGGCGGATTGTGGCGGAAAGATTGGCTCCTGAAGCATGAGGCCAAATGGGCAAAAGGCGTACTTACATTGTTTTAAACGTTCGAATAGTTCACCCTCGGCCTCCTCGTTCGCACGGCAAGCCAATATGAAGGTCATCTCAATGTGCGTTCTGGGCTAATCAAAGTGTTCATTGATAAACGCATAAGGTCTATTTTATTGAGGTTGCCCTTAGCTTGCATGAGTTTTATACAATACCTATTTATGGAATTCTGCACTTTCAGCAAATAAATACAAATGTTTTAAAGAAAGCATCATGCTATAAGCTAATGGCGCTGTAAATAAGCCTCGGTAACGAGTTTACGAAGCATTTCGTATTCTTTGGAACTGTGTTTTCGAGGATTTTCAGGATTCCAAGCTATGACGATTCTTGAAGGGTGTACGACAAGGTAATACACAGACTTTAACAACACATTATACTGAAGTTGTCTAGAGTTTAGTTTTAGCGTGTATTTTTCGAGCGAAAATAACAAAAGAGGCGATTAGTAACCATGTAAACCAATGTTGAGCTTTGGTTTCAAAGCGGACTAACACGTTTTTGAATCCATCTAACCACGCAAAACTATGTTCGATTACACTGCGGGCTTTGTACAACTGTGGATCAAAATAAT
>JAFLBZ010000033.1 GCA_017303715.1 Rhodothermia bacterium
ATTATTGGTTGGAAAATCGAAAACAAAAATGGAAAAAGTACTGCAGGTTTTTAGCCCTGAATATAAGACTTCGGACAATCACCAAGTAAATTTTAAAGGTGATTTAAACGAGCCTTTGGTAAAAAAAATAGTCGCCCGATTAGAAAGAGCAATGGCAAGTGAGGAGATACGAGAAAAAATGGATGTTGAAGATGAAATAGACCGCATATTTGAACGAGAGTTGGCAAAATTGGCTATGGAAAAAGACAAGATTATTGCAGCTAAAGACCAAGCGTTAGAAGCCGAACGACAAAAAGCAGAAATCGAACGACAAAAAGCAGAAATCGAACGACAAAAAGCAGAAACCGAACGACAAAAAGCAGAAGTTCTACTTAAAGAATTGGCGGAATTGCGCAAGCAAATGAAAAACAAAGACCAGTCTTGACAACTTTTTGCATACGGAGATGTCGTAGATAAATGATCCAGAAAATGCCTTAACAGCACAAGCCTTGATTAACCTGTAACACTTGTGGATATTAGAACCCACAAAGCCGCTATTTCCTAAAAAAGGACTGCCCTTGAAGGACAGCCCTTAGCCCTATTACCAAAAGAGAGGAGGATAGAGGAGAGATGATTTGTTAAGCGGCAACAGTGTCTTTTTCTATAACAGACTTTGCCGTTTGTAACTTTTGCAAATATTGGTGAACGTTTTTTGCCGTTTCGCGCCCTTCACGGATGGCCCAGACGACAAGCGATTGCCCACGCCGACAATCTCCGGCAGCAAAAATGCCCTGAACCGAGGTCTCGTGATGTTTAAAAGCGGCCTTATAGTTGGAACGGACGTCAATTTCCAACCCAAAAGCCTCGGCAAGTGTATTTTCCGGTCCTAAGAAGCCCATAGAGAGCAAAACCAAATCGGCCTCCCACGTCTTTTCGGTTCCGGCCATCTCGGTCAGTTTTCCACTTTCCCAGGAGACATTAACGGTTTTGATACCCACCACATGGCCATGTTCATTCCCAACAAAGCCCTTCGTGACCACTGAATAGGTGCGAGGATCACTTCCGAAAACGGTTTCGGCTTCGGCGTGGCCATAATCCACCCGTAAAATGCGCGGCCACTCTGGCCATGGGTTGTTCTCCGCTCGGCTAACGGGTGGCTTTGGCATAATCTCGAAATTGACAACAGACGCACAACCATGGCGGATAGCCGTTGCGATACAATCGGTTCCGGTATCGCCCCCACCAATCACAAGTACCTTTTTACCTTTGGCATCCATAAACGGAACATTGGCAGCATCACCGTCCAACACGTTTTTGGTATTGGCCTCAAGGAAGTCCATAGCAAAGTGAATCCCGACCAATTCGCGTCCCGGTACATTCAAGTCACGTGGGCACGTTGCACCAACGGCCAGCACGATCGCATCATATTCGTCACGCAAACGTTCTGGAGCCACATTTTGTCCGATATGTGCTCCCGTAACAAAGTGGATTCCGGCTTCTTGTAGCAATTTCACGCGCCTTTCTACCACCTTTTTGTCTAATTTCATGTTAGGAATGCCATAGGTTAGCAAGCCACCAATGCGGTCGTTCCGCTCATAGACGGTCACGGAATGGCCTAATTTATTTAGTTCATCGGCAGCGGCCAATCCTGCAGGCCCACTTCCCACAATCGCCACCCGAAACCCCGTTCTGAAGCGCGGTTTATTCGTAGAAACCCATCCTTCCTCAAAGCCGCGATCAATAATGGATTGCTCTATATTTTTGATGGTGACGGGCTGCTCGTTAATGCCCAAGGTGCATGATCCTTCACAAGGTGCTGGACAAACCCTACCCGTAAACTCAGGAAAATTATTGGTTTTGTGCAGTCGCTCAAGAGCGGTTTTCCATTCCCCGCGATAAACCAAGTCGTTCCATTCTGGAATAAGGTTATCCACAGGACAACCAGTCTCGGAGTGGCAGAAGGGAATCCCACAGTCCATACAACGTGCCCCTTGTGTCTGCAAAGCCGCTTCGTTTGGTTGCGTATAAATTTCGGCGGCATCGCGAATCCGGTCTAATGTTGGGCGATAAGGAATAGTTTGTCTTGCAAATTCAAGAAATCCGGTTGGCTTTCCCATAGGTATAACTTTCTAATTTCTATTGTGAGTATTGACGCATTTCCTGAGCATTACGCAAATGCAAGTTGTTTTTGTTTTTGGGCATTTAATACCCGCTTATAATCTGAGGGCATAACTTTAACAAACTTGCGCATACTCGTTTGCCAGTGGTTTAGGATGTTTTCCGCTACTGTTGAGCCAGTATATTGCACATGTCGCAAGATCATCTCGTGTAATTCCACCATTTCTTCCGGTTCTTCCACCCGTTCGAGGTTGACCATCTCGGTATTGCATCGGCTTTCGAAAGCCCCATCTTGGTCAAAAACATAGGCAATTCCTCCACTCATTCCGGCTGCAAAATTGCGTCCTGTAGGGCCTAAGATCACCACTCGGCCCCCCGTCATGTATTCGCAACCATGATCGCCAACGCCCTCGACCACCACTTTTGCGCCCGAATTACGCACCGCAAAGCGTTCTGCGGCTTGGCCACGAATATAAGCCTCGCCACTTGTAGCACCGTAGAAACAAACATTGCCCACGACGATATTCTCCTCTGGTCGGAAGGTGGCCGTTCGATCTGGATAAACCACGATTTTACCCCCAGAAAGTCCTTTCCCTACATAATCATTTGCATCGCCTTCCACCTCTAAGGTGACGCCCTGAACCATAAACGCTCCCAAACTTTGCCCCGCCGATCCGCGCAACTTCACCCAAATGGTGTCTTCGGGCAAGGCTGGCTCGCCAAAACGCCGCACAATTTCGTTGCTCAGCATGGTTCCGATCACACGATCCGTATTTTTGACAGCCAAGGCCAAGCGAATGGGTTTCGATTGCTCAAGCGCAGGAAACGCCAAAGCCATAAGGGTATTGTCTAAGGACTTTACCAAAGCATGGTCTTGGGTCTCTGTACAAACAACGGGAACATCTCCATAAAGCGACTCTGCCGGAACCAGCAGTGCAGAAAGGTCAATTTTTTGCGTTTTCCAATGCCGAACGTCTGGATTCTCCTCAACCAAGTCCACCCGCCCAACCAATTCATTAATGGATCTCACGCCCAAATCGGCCATAATTTCGCAGGTATGTTCGGCAACCATCCATAGATAATTGACCACATGTTCCGGTAAGCCTTTAAATTTTTTCCGCAATGCGGGGTCTTGCGTAGCCACACCAACGGGACAGGTATTGAGGTGGCATTTGCGCATCATAATACACCCCATAGTGATGAGTGGTGCGGTCGCAAAGCCGAACTCTTCTGCCCCCAAAATGGCCGCCATCACAACATCCCGACCGGTTTTTAACTGTCCGTCTGTTTGTAAGGTTACACGGCTTCTAAGGCCATTCATGACCAAGGTTTGGTGTGCCTCTGCCAAGCCTAATTCCCACGGTAATCCGGCATGTTTGATGGAGTTAATGGGCGATGCCCCCGTTCCGCCGTCATGTCCAGAAATCAGGATATGATCCGCTTTGGCTTTTGCAACCCCAGCGGCGATAGTTCCGACGCCTGCCTCCGAGACCAATTTTACGCTGATTCTCGCGCGCGGATTGGCATTTTTTAGGTCATGGATAAGTTGCGAAAGGTCTTCGATCGAATAAATATCGTGGTGTGGCGGAGGGGAAATAAGCCCAACACCGGGTGTAGAACGCCGCACCGAGGCGATGTATTCACTCACTTTATGGCCGGGCAATTCGCCACCTTCGCCGGGTTTTGCTCCTTGTGCCATTTTGATTTGCAATTCGTCGGCATTGTGCAAATACCACATGGTTACACCAAAGCGCCCAGAAGCCACTTGTTTGATGGCACTGCGTTTGGTATCGCCATTGGGCATGGACTCGAACCGGAAGTAATCTTCCCCACCCTCGCCGGTATTGGACTTCCCGCCCAGTCGGTTCAGGGCAACGGCAAGCGTCTCGTGTGCTTCCGTCGAGATGGAGCCAAGGCTCATCGCTCCGGTGACAAAGCGCTTAACGATCTCGGCAGTAGGTTCAACGTGTTCTAAAGGAATGACGGTGGTTCCTGTTTTAAAACGAAGCAAACTCCGGAGGGTACTTGCGTTTTCTGGGGACTCGTCCACCGTTTTCGCAAAGGCATAATAGGTTTCCCGATTATTTGTACGGGCCGCTTTTTGCAGTTGGGCAATGGCTTCGGGCGTCCACATATGCCGTTCACCATGGCTCCGCCAATGATATTCTCCGGGGTTATCCAATTGCTGGGCTTCTGCTTGATTCGGAAATGCAGCTTCATGACGGTGCAAGGCTTCCTCTCCTAAGTCCTCGTAAGTCACCCCCCCAATCCTACTAATAGTTCCGGAGAAACTTTTTTCCACCAACGATTTGTCCAAACCGACTGCTTCAAAAATCTGTGCCCCTTTATAACTTTGAAGCGTAGAAATACCCATTTTTGCCATCACCTTCAGAATACCTTTACTTACCCCTTTTTTATAGGATTGCACCAAATATTCCTCCGTTACGTCACAACCAAATACGCCATTCTCCAAATCCGCCACTGCCGACTCAAAGACCAAATAGGGATTAATTGCGTCGGCACCATATCCCAACAAAACACAATGATGGTGTACTTCGCGTGCCTCGCCTGTTTCCAAAACCAAGGCAACCCGTGTTCTTAGTTTCGTTCGGATTAAGTGATGGTGGACGGAAGAAGAAGCCAATAGCGCCGAAACAGCCATTCGCTCGCGCGAGACATGGCGATCAGACAAAATAATCACGCTGTGTTTTTGCCAAATGGCACGCTCCACTTCTTTGCAAATGCGGTCTATTGCCTGCTCCAAACCGCGTGAGCCATCTGCAACACGGTAGGTAATGTCCACCACCGAGGCCGTCCAACCACGGAAATTCATTCCTTTAAGGGCAGCCAATTCTTCATTAGACAAAATGGGATTGTCCAAACGAAGCCGATGTGCCGATGTAGAATCGGGCGCCAACAAGTTCCCCTGTGGCCCAACATAGCACCGTAGTGACATAATCAGGGATTCCCGTGTAGAGTCAATAGGCGGATTGGTCACTTGTGCGAAATGTTGCTGGAAATAATCGTAGAGCAAGCGGTCTCGGTGAGAAAGCGCCGCAAGCGGAGCGTCATTTCCCATTGAGAACAACGGCTCCGAACCAGCTTTGATCATCGGATTTAGGATAAAATGCAAGTGCTCCGTTGTATAACCAAAGGCTTTTAGGCGGGCAATCAGGCTTTCTTTTTCATCATGCGGAAGCGTAAAATCCGTTGTAGCGACAATCTCCGACAAGGTAATTTGCTGATCTCGCAACCATGCTTCGTATGGCTTAGACGCCGCAAGTTGATTTTTCAACTCCTCATCGGGCACAATGCGCCCTTGCTCAAAATCCACCAAAAACATCTTCCCCGGCTGAAGACGGCCTTTGGCCTCCACCAAATGCGGTGAAACAGGAATCACCCCCGCTTCCGATGCCATGATGACACGGTCGTCTTTGGTGACGCAATACCTGCTTGGACGCAAACCATTCCGGTCTAATACCGCACCAATGTACCGCCCATCCGTGAACGAAATAGACGCAGGCCCGTCCCAAGGCTCCAAAAGATTGGCATGGTATTCGTAAAAAGCCCGTTTTGCCGTACTCATTCCTTCGTGGTTTTCCCATGCTTCTGGAATCATCATGGCAATGGCTTCAGGCAAGGAACGACCACTTAAGACCAATAATTCTAATACGTTGTCAAAATTTCCAGAATCAGAAGTTTCGGGTTCGCAAATGGGCTGTGCAATGGATATCTCCAAATGTTTGGACGTTAGGTGGCCTTGTCTGGCATACATCCAATTCACATTTCCTTTGAGAGTGTTGATCTCCCCGTTGTGGGCCATCATTCGCTTTGGTTGTGCGCGATCCCAAGATGGAAAAGTATTGGTAGAGAACCGACTGTGTACCATTGCCAAATGGCTTTCATAGTCCAAATCGGCCAAATCTGGATAATAATGGACAACCTGCTCTGGCGTCAGTCGGCCTTTATAAACAATGGTTCTTGACGATAGACTACAGGCATAAAAATCTTCCTCCATTAACCGTAGTTGGTTGGTAATTCGCTTACGTACATGGTACAGTTTGCGCTCGAAAGCGTCCGACGTCATCCCCGAAGGCGCACCAATAAAGGGTTGTTCGGTATAGGGCCGATGCGCACGCGCCGTTGGGCCTAAATCGGCACGGATGGGATCCGTCGGAACATCTCGCCAGCCGATAAAAATAAGTTCTTCGCGGGCAACCATTTCTTCTACAACATCTTTCATGCGTTGCCGCTCGCCCTCCATATGGCCAAAAAAGAAATTCCCCGTACCGTATCGGCCCTTTTTCGGAAGTTCAAAACCCAAATATGCCGTTACTTTCCTAAAGAATTTATCCGGAATCGCGGTCAAAATGCCCGCACCATCGCCCGTATTGGCCTCGCAACCACAAGCCCCTCGGTGATCCATGTTAATGAGCATTTGGTTGGCATCGGCCACAATCTGATGATTGGCCTTTCCTTTGATATGGGCAATAAAACCAACACCACAACTGTCCTTTTCAAAGTCGGGATGGTATAAACCACGTGCACCCGGAAGTCCTTTTTTCATCATGTCTTTTGGTTCAACGATTATCCTAACGGCCACAAAGCATCAACCCCTTTACTTATTTTGGCCAAATAGGGCTATTTCATTACTTAATAATTTTCAAACCCAAATAAGCAATAAAATTTATAAGAAAGCAAGTTTTCAGAAAAAGAAAACAAGGAAAACGCTTTCAAAGTTTTACTTTTTTACAAAAACAAGATTATATCCTAATTTTTTTAAGAACAATTCTCAAAAATTAGCCATATCATCCAGCAAAGACCCACAATGAGCTTAATTTTTTTAACCGTTCCACGTCTTGCACGTATTTTATTAAAGGGACTTAAAACAAAGACTCCCTCACGTCATGAAAAGTACGTCAAGCCGTTAGGCTTTAGCCCCACCTTCGAGTGATTGGCCTAACGCCAAAATTTGGTTTAGAACCTTAAAAAAACAGGTTTGGTGCTTATTTTTGAAGTTTATTTTCTAACCCCAAGACCATGTTTTCAACTTTCTTAGTTTGGCTCCGGATGGGCTTTGAGCACATTGCGGATGTGCAGGGCTACGACCACATTCTATTTGTTGTCTCGTTGATTGCGCTCTATACTATGAGCGACTGGAAGCGGATTTTGATCTTGTTGACAGCCTTCACATTAGGACATACCATCACCTTGGCAATGGCAACCCTTGATATTGTTCAGGTGGACGCAGGGTTGATCGAGTTTTTGATCCCACTAACCATTTTTATCACGGCGGGCATGAATGCGGTTATGCCGGAACCACGCAATACGGAGATTATTCCGCCTCTAAAATGGAAATATGTGATGGCCCTTTCCTTCGGGTTTATACATGGTCTGGGCTTCTCCAATTATTTACGCGATTTGCTGGGTGATGAAGAAAGCATCCTTCTGCCCTTGTTTTCATTTAACATAGGCTTGGAGGTCGGACAAATTACGATTGTCCTAATAACGATGGGAATAGGCTATTTGGTCTTAAAGTACACACCGCTCAAGATTCGCCAATGGAGTTTGGTACTCTCAACGGGAGCGATGGGACTTTCTTCTTTCTTGATGCTTCAGCGTTTCGAAGGCTTGTTGCGGGCTTTTGCCTCTCTCATGGTCTAATGGCTATGCTAAAGGTCTAATGGCTATGCTAAAGGTCTAAAGCGAGAAAATACACCTTCATACTGTGGCGATGCGGATTATCGTAATAAGGGGAAACCTCGTAAAACCCACGCCGGAAGTACATTTGTAGGGCGGTTTCTAATTTCGGAATGGTGTCCAAAACCATTTTCTTGTAGTTCAAACGCTTGGCTTCAGCAATAACGGAATCCACCAAGAGCGTTCCGAGTCCCTTCCCCTTAAACGAAGGATAAACATACAAGCGCTTCATTTCGCAGGTTTCCTTATCAAACCGACGAAGGCCAACACCTCCTGCCAACTGCCCATCATAAAACACCAAGTATTGACATCCATTGGGCGGGCCGTACATGGTGGCGAGGGTCTCCAATTCCCGATTAAAATCTTGGAAACACAAGTCCACATCCAAAAAAATGGCATAGTCCTCAATGAGTTTCCGGGCTGCCAGATATTCTTCCGCCGAAGTTGCCATTCGCACTACAATCCGGCTGTTTTGATCAATTTTCGAGGTCATCATCATTTATTTAAACCCAGAAGGGCTTCTTGTTTTTCGAGGGAATCTTGTATTGCAGAAGCCGTCGGGACAACGACATTGGAGGCCCCAAGCAATTCGAGGGCTTGAGCATACAAAGGCGCTACCTGCTCTTGACGCTCTATACACATGCCCAAATCCCTCAGCAGTCCATCATGGACGCCATAGATCCACGCATGTAGGGTAAGCGAGCTGCCTTTTGCCCAAGCATTTTGAACGACGGTAGATTGACTCACATTATAAACCTGTTCCACCACATTTAATTCACAAAGCCGATCTACTCGCTCTTTGTGGGTAAGTTCCGGCGGAAAAATAGGGTTATGCCTTCTGTAAACTTCCTTCATCGGTTGTAGCCAATTGTCTATCAGCCCGTGCCGTACTTCCTCCACAACAGCTTCAACCCCACCACACGCATAATGCCCACAGACAATGATATGCCGAATTTCCAGCATTTCGACGGCATACTGCATAACAGAAAGGCAGTTTAAATCTGTATGATGCACCATATTGGCCACATTTCGGTGTACAAACAATTCACCCGGTAATAGCCCCACAATCTGATTGGCCGGAACGCGGCTATCGGAGCAACCAATCCATAAGATTTCCGGTTTTTGTTGTTTAGACAGTTTTTCAAAGAGCAAAGGGTCTTTTTCGGCATTCGCTTTAGCCCAGTTGCGGTTATTGATAAAAAGTTCTGGTAGAAAGTCCATAAAAATACTTTGAGACTAAGGAAGAAACACGATTTCGGAGGCTGTACGCCCATTCGGTAACGCAAGGGTAATATGTACCTAATCATTTCGCAATCTCGACAAGCTATCTTCACACAAAATATGATGCCTAAGACCATGCGATGATGCTTATTGCCCATGCCCGGAACCATCCTTTATGTACCAGCCCAAAATTTACGTAACCCCGTGCAAGCCCAAAACCTGGCATCGGAAGGATTTACGTGTCATCAGATCCGGCAAGAAGAGGTCATTGCGCATTCTTTATTCGCCGAACCTTGTGTCATACTATTAGAAATGGAAGGTTACGATCTGGATTTCATCCGCGCTTGGCCCGCGATTCGATCTACCATAAGCTCTTTTCACATTCCGATTGTGGCCTTGGTTGGTTCTGCAAAATCGCCCTATGCGCACGATACTATACGACAAGAAACAGAGGCATTGGATAGTGGCATAGATGTGTATCTGCAAAAACCTGTTTCCACCCGCAAACTCGCAACAAGAATTCGTGTATTGCTCCGCCGTACACGTCATTTTTCCTAATTCCCCCCAAAATGCCTGCACGCCCCCACAACACTTCGTTGGCCACCATCTTATTGATAGACGATGAGCCAGATATTTTAGAATTGCTCAAATACAACTTGAACAAGGCCGGGTACTCCACCCAATTTGCCTTGAATGGCGCTGAAGGTCTCGAAAAAACCCGCCGTATAAAACCGGATTTGGCGATCTTAGACATCATGATGCCTGGTTTAGACGGGGTTTTTGTGTGTAAGGCCATTCGTGCAGAAGAAGGAATTTCACAAACGCCGATCATTATGTTAACCGCAAAAATGACCGAAGAAAGCGAAGTTCTGGGACTTGAAGCAGGAGCAGATGATTACCTTACGAAACCCGTCTCCCCCCGTTTGTTGGTTAGCCGTGTACAGGCCCTACTAAGACGTACACAAAAAACCAAAGAAGGTGAACAAATTCTCTTTTTCAAAGACCTTGAGATTAATCGTGAGGAATATGTAGTCCGGCTGCACGGAAAACCCCTTAAATTACCCAAAAAAGAATTCGAACTATTGTTTTTGTTGGCCTCCTATCCGGGGTTTGTTTTTACACGAGACGAACTGTTGGAAGAAATATGGGGAACGGATGTCTATGTGGTTGTTCGGACGGTGGACGTTCATATCCGGAAGATACGTCGCAAGTTGGGCGAAGAACGTATCGAGACCGTCAAGGGTGTTGGCTATAAATTTGTTTACCCCACATAAGTTGTGAATCTTAAAATATTGTTATTAAACGATTTAGCTTTCAGAATTGAGCTAATTTCTTGCACTTCTGCAATCACGAGCGCGTTCCTACAATAACCCAAAAGCCACGTTTGTTTAGGCTGATTTATCCAAAACACACCTTATTTAAACGCAATCTCGCTTAAGCGAATGGTGTGTTCAATCCGCTGGTTATTGGTAATGTCATAGACCTCCATACGGATTGCAGGATCTTTTTTTGCCCAATCTATGGTAATCAACCCAAAGTGATTTTCCATAATGGGGCCTTCTATGCGATTTTTGTTGGGTGTTGCAAAGTGCCATGTAGAAGACAGGCCACTGGAGGTAACGTCATAGATCGGATAGAGGCCGGGTTCTTGGAGCTTTGAAATTTCGGCATAATGGACATCTCCGGTGATGAACATCACGCCATTTGCACGGGTTTTCTTGATCAATTCCAGCAACCGTTTTTGCTCGTGCGGAAAGTTTGCCCACGCTTCGTAACCATTGTATTCGATCCCAAACTGCGACCCAGAGCCAATAATGCGCAGGTCTGCCGGTTTAGACAATTCTCCCTCCAACCATTTCCATTGTGCTTCGCCGAGGAAGGTTGAGTCGGGCTTGGTGTATGGCGCATAATCTAAGGAATAGAAATATCGTTTATCGTCTTTGAACTGTCCATTATAAGGCAAAACATCATCACGGAAGGTTCGGTTATCAATCAAGATCAGTTGCAGAGTTTTCCCGCCACTTTTGTAATAATAAGAGGTGTAAATGCCTTCGCGTTGACGTCTTGGCGAGTTTTGAGGCTCTCCGAAGAAGTCCAAAAAAATCTCTTTGGATTCCTTTTTAAATGGATAATGTCTTCCGATGTCGTTCCAGCCATAGTCATGATCATCCCATGTGGCCAAGATTTTGGTGTTCCGTTTGAGGTTTTGAAAACTGGGTTTAGCGGCCAATTTGCCATATTTCACCCTTAATTCGTTCATATCTTTGGTGTCACCATAGATGTTATCCCCAAGAAAAACAAAGAGATCAGGCTTATGTTTTACCACCAAGTCGAAAACGGGCAAGGGGTGATCTTCGTGGCCACAGGAGCCGAACGCAATTTTTAAAGTTTGCTTTTGTGCCCATAACGGCAAAACACAAAGAAATGCAACACAAAGAAACAGTAGCCTAAGGCGAATCTTGGCGAACATGAAAATACAGGATTAGGTGAAAAATGTTGCCCCAATATACATCCACGACGGTATAAATACGCTTTTGTAGCCTTCGTATCACAAAAAAAGGCCGCTCCACCACTCGGAAACGACCTCTTAATCGGTGATTATCGCTTGGAATTACTTCACAAAAATCATTTTACGGGTAATGGCGGCTTGTCCTGCCACTTCGAGGCGATACACATACGTTCCACTGGGTAGGTTGGCTGCGTCGAAGGTGACAGTATGCACGCCTGAGGTACGCATTTCGTTAACCAAAGTAGCCACTTGGCGACCCAGCATGTCATATACTTTGAGGGCGACTTGACCGGAAGTGGGTAACGAGAACCGAATATTGGTACTTGGATTAAAAGGATTCGGATAATTCTGATCCAACGAGAAGGTATTCGGTTGTGCATCACCTTCGTTGGCCACACTGGTTCCAAATACAAATTGTACGTTTGAGAGGCTAAGGGTAAAGTCTTGGCTTGTTTGGCCATTCCCTTCTACATAGAACACCAATTGGGTTACGTCTTCTGCACGGAGCTTTCCAGTTCCATCTGCAATACGGAAGGACGGGAAAGGCAGTTCATAAATCGCTTCATTTCCAGAAAGGCTAACACGGCTGGCGTACTGATCCCAAGTTTTGATGCCTGCTTTTTCCATAACCACTTTGAGCGTGCCCATTCCTTTTGCTTTAAAACGGAGTGTATTATATGCGCTTAGGTTTATGGGTAACTGATTCGGTTGTAAACTCCGGAAAATGGCAACCCAAGTTTTTACCCGACCGCTCACCTCAATATTGCGATCCACCGTATAAACATCGGATCCGGTATTGGCCGCATCAACGGCTTTAACGGTAAAGTGAGCGATATTCGCGCCCGCTGGATCGGCACTTGCCCCCCAAGGACCATCTGACAAATACAATTCGTCGGTAGCCGCATCTTTTTCATTGCTGATGGAGAAGCCGATGTCATAAAGGTTATTTACCGGAATTTCGAGGGTTTCGCGGCTACCAACCTCGGTTTGGGAGAGCGGAACCACTTGCGAGAATGATACGCGATCTCCGCTTTCGGTAAGGGCTTGCGTCCCATTCAGCGTCAAGCTTTTTGCACCAGCCAAATTGACCACCTCTAACCGCATTTTACCCGAAGCATATTGTGCTTTACGGACGAACACTTTTGGCAACTGGGGTGCATTACCTGTCCAGTTTACCGCACCACGCTTCTGGAGGGCGACCAGAATTTCCTCTACCATGCCTTTCGTAAATTGTGGTACCACCGACCACACTTGGAAATTTAAGATTTCGTTGCCTGTTTTCAGGGCTTTGTAGCCCGAACGGCGGAACTGGTTCTCAACTTGGAAACCATCCGCGGTCTGATACACCACAAACCAAGATGCATAATCCACCGAGCCATCAGAATGGCGTAAGGTAGCCATCTGGAAGGGTTGTCCCATGACCATCACGGTTGTCATCTCCTCTAAAGTAGCGCCATTTAAACGGTCGCAGATGGCTTTTGTGTGTTCGTAAGTATAACCATCCGGCGTGGTATTGGCCAAGATTGCTCCAATACGGCGGTTATCGGTGTACATATAATCCACTGCAAAAAAACTGGTAGCATTGGTAATGCCTTGCAAATCTTTGGGCGTGGTGACAATCGAGCTGCTCTTTAAGGGACCTTGTTGTGGGATCACATCGAGGATAATACCGAGTGCATCGCGTTTGTTGAGTTGTTTTTCCGCATGAGGATCGAATGGGCCATATTCAGTTTGTACACCCGGCAAATGGGCACGGTTAAAGTTGCGCGTGGCAATAGCATTTGCCAAATTACCATTCGACTCCAAGCCGCCATTGTTGCCACCAGAAGAGAACGAACACCCATTCACTACGGCAACATCCACATCATCTTCATCGAAAAGACCGACATAGTTGTTTGGCGTAGAATCAAGATCAAAGGCATCGCTGGCCGTTATTTGGGCAATATTATAGACGATACATTCTTTCCCAATCTGCACCTCAATTTTCAGCTCGGCTTGTCCGCCTGCGGGGATTGTTCCGATGTTCCACTCGCCATTGTTCGGGTCGTAGGTTCCTTGCGAAGTTCCATTCCCAAGATGGGTGAGTGAAGCATGTAGCGGGTCATGAACGGTTACATTGGTAGCATCATCTGGCCCTTCGTTTACTACGACAATATAATAAGTCACATTTTGCCCGCCTTGTGCAATCGGATTATCAACGCCCTTTTTCAAAGCAAGGTCGGCTTTTGCCATCCAAGCCCCACCATTCATATTTAGTACCGATGTGCCAGACACCTTGAAAACATCGGTATATCCTGTTTCCGGATTGATATCAGAGTCAACATCGTCATTTTCGGCATCCATTTTGGTAAACCGATAACCATTTGGGAGGTCGAAACGGAGGGCATAGAGGCCCTCTACCACGTTTGGAAAGAGATAGTGTCCAGCTCGGCCTTTTTGATCATCACCCGTATAACTAACGGCCACTTCTTTATCGTCTTCGGTTCCAGGTTTCTCGTCGCCGCCGGGATGAACCAACGTCACTTTTACACCATTCAATCCGCTTTCTTTTCCATTTTGGCTTCCATCTCGGTCGTCATCCAACCAGAAAAAACTTCCGACGGACTCCCCCTCGATAGGCTTCAGGGCAATCCCCACTTTGGTTGGCTCTGCGGCCAAGAGGCGCGAGCCGTTATCGGAGCGGGTAGCTGTATATGCGAACGAATTCCAAGCCACTTCTCCTTCCGTGGGCGCACCTACTGGGGCACGCATCGGCCAAGACAACGACAAGGCTTCACCCAGACCGATTTCAATTTTCGCAAAATCAAACTTTAGCGCACGTACACTTGTGATGTCTTTTGGTAGTTCTGTACGCCATTCGGGCTTTTCGCAGTTGGGCTTAGACGTTCCCAACTCTTCAGTGCATGGATTTTTTACGGTGCTGTAATAAACCGTCACGCCTTTGGGAGCCTCCACAGCACCAATCAAGTTCGGACGCCATTCACTCTTTCGTCCATCGTTCGTCATTACAGATTCGTCTTCGATGGCGGGTAATACGTCAATTACCACGAGTTCTCTCATAGGTACTTTATCGTCATTACGGACTTGGAGCAGATAGTCCATTGTACCACCGGGCATGGAAACACCTACTTCAGGAGATTTCCGGAAATCATCGTCATACTGCCCTTTTACGAATTGGCTCACAAGGGATGCTTGTGCAAACAACTGGACGCCTGACAAGAGCAACAACAAAATCGTCAGGGATCCAGTTACCCACCCCAGAGGGTAGTTATTGAAGGAGTTAAGTGTATTATAACGTTTCATGGCTTTATTATTTTTAGGAGGTTGTAGAAGTCAGGATCATGGTGGGTAATACACAATAGTGTTTGGTTAATTCACAATGGTGTTACAGAAGCAAAAATACTTCATTATGTAGAACACAAATTTCCGGCATTCGATAAAAAGGGCTTTATTTTCGATAAAAACAATATTTTTTCTGGTGAAACAATTAAACCATTCTCAGAAGTTCATAAACAAAAAGACCTCCGATTCAAACTGAATCAAGAGGTCAAGAAACTTAGGAGATTTTTAGTATAGAAAGCAACTATCGTGCCAATGCCAAGCGATACTGGCGATCCGTATATTCTACCAAATCCTCTGTGGTGATCAAGCGCCAAGTTGGGGAACTAAGTTTGCCATTTTCTTGCCGTTTATAACCCGTCCCAAACATAAATCCTTTCTTTCCTTTCCCGCCATCAAAAGAAAATGCGCCAATGTGGTGTACGAAGAGGCTGTTTTCCACCTCTAAATTAAATTGCTTGGCCAGTGTTTCGGCCAAGTACCGTGCATCTTCCATACCTGAAACGCCCTGATTCTCCGCGATTTCTTGAACCACAACCACATGCGTTTTACCCCGCGTGGCACGACTGTCCGCCTCGTACACCTGCACACGAACCACAGAGTTTGAAGAACCATCCCTATTCCAAGATACAAGGGTCTCTTTGCTCGATTGAGCATTTACGAATTGCATTAAAACAACAGATAGCAGCATTGCAGATACAATATTTTTCATCGTTGTAAAAGATTAAAGTGTAAGGTTAATAGTGTTTACTTGATCTTATTATCCCTTTGACACCGTTAAAGAATGAGTTATAACCTCGTAGGACGATCATGCGTCTTTTTTTTCTCCAAATGGCGATTTAACCTAAACTTGGTATGATAGTTGATTGCCTACAACATGGTTACAATTGGCTTCCGCATTCCCTTTGTCCAAAAAAATGAGATCATCCCACCATTCTGCATACAAGCATCAATCCAGACTTATTCAGTTTGCATTGTTGATCGTTCTCCTCCTCATGGCCTTTGTTTGGAATGCCTGTGGTATTGTGCGAAGTATTCCACCACCCGCCCCTTCGTCGTCGTCAGGCTCCTTCCAGATGGTTAAGGATTTTCAAGCAAAAACCGGCATTGCCAGTCACTATGGCGAAAAAGACCAAGGCAACCTTACGGCAAGCGGCGAGCCTTATAACCATTGGGATTTTACAGGGTCGCACAAGTCTTTTCCGTTCGGTCAATACGTAATGGTGACCAATTTGAACAACAACCAATCGGTAGTGGTGCGTATTAATGACCGCCCCGCACAAGGAGACAACAAAATTATAGGACTTTCTGGAAGTGCCGCAGTACAGATTGGACTTTTACAGACGGGTATTGCTAAAGTAGAAATCGTTCCCGTAGAACCAGCCGCTACGGCCATAAATCGAACAAACACGATTACTGGCAATGTATCGCCAAATCAAATCAGCAATGGCGCCGTTTATACTACGCAGGATCCTTATCGGGTGGTTGAGCGCAGTACCTATCCCGCTTGGAATAGCCCTGCGTCGGCGCTATCTCCAGACGCTTACCGCATTCCAACTGAGACAACACAACCCTTGCGCGTTACCGAAAACAATCTCGGTTATGCCACAACAACTTCTGTTTACAGCGCGCCGACTTCCGCAAACCCCACCACAAAGAGGCTCTCCTCTGCTTTAGGCGAAACCAACCAGCGTAAATCCGGACTCTTTCCTTCTGGAGATGCACCAAACCGTGCAAATGCTTTAGGAGGTGAAGATGTACCGTTACCCCTTTCGTCAATGAACACGAATGGCATAACCCGCATAGGAACAACAGGCCCACACCAACTAAAACGTTCAAGTTATACTACACCAAATGGTGATTGGACAATCCAAATCTCTGCGGTACAAAACCAACGATCCATCCGTGAGCAACAAACGTATTTAGGGAAAGATTTATGGCAGGAGAATACAAGTCTGGACAACCTGATACGCCTCAATTTTGGTTTGTTCCGCTCTAAATCAGATGCACAGCAAGTGCTTGCCGAGTTGCGCGAACTTGGCTACAACGATGCTTTTGTTAAGCCCGCAAAAAGGGGTTATTAAGTCGGCTTTTATCTTTCATTCCACAACAAGTCCTCTTAGCTCCGTTTACCACATCGCTCAACGGCCACCAGTCTATTGTTAAGACCTTTCCTACCCAGCCTCCCCTTGCAACTCCTTTCTGATCTGACAAGATACGGCCCTACCTTACATACATTTGTGGTTTGATTTTAGACCTCAATGGACGATTAAGAAACATGGGCGTTAGGGCTAAAAACTGCATAGGCTTACGTGGCGTTACACCCAAGACATAAGAAGCCTATTTCGGCAAGCAAGGTCTTTGACCTCACATCCGCAGATGGATATCAATTCAAGAATGGCACAATCTCAATATGACACGCTGAGCGCCCTCATGAAATCCCTTCAGATAAATTCAATCAAATAAGTAGGTTAAGAAAAACAACTTTAAAGCAAAATCCTCAAACTTGCTCTCTACAATGATCGCAGATCATAATACCTGTATCATTTTGGGATTTTTTTTCGCGACAAGGTTAAACGAAAAGCCAACACATGTATCAAAGCGATACAGAAACAGAGACCCACCACCTACAACGCAGGTCTCCCACCGTTTCAAACTCTTTGATCACCCCTCTCTCAGGGGGACGGCAAGTCCCCCCAAGAGTACCTGTAAGTGGTTTTTTCGTCCAACCCACAAGCGAGGGCGTTCTGAGCAACTTTTTAAACCACAAAACCTATGCCAGTAGGGGGTGTTATGAGAAAAAAATTTTTTCCATTTGGTATAAGTACTTGTAATTCTGCAACTTTTACCAAAACTTTTTTTGGACTTTGGATGGCTTTTACATTCGTCCTTCCGGCATGGAGCCAATCTGGACGTTGGAAAAGCGAAACGACCGATTCAGGCAACAAGACCTTATCGGGACAAGACCAACCTGTACTTATTCCATTACCACAAGATGGCCGTCGCTCATGGACGGTTCGCATCGAGGAAGTGAATGGGCGTCAGGTTGCAATTTTAGAAAGTCGAGAGGTGGAGCAAGACGCCGTACAACCGAGCCGTCCAATGGTTACTACACCACAAAACGATCATTATATTCAGCCAGCCAACACCGAATATCGTAACGAGCGTGCCATCTACCCCTCAGCCGCTCCAAACCGTAGTTCTGCTGCTCCATCTGTTGCGACCCGTGCAGCAACACGCCCTGCTCCGGCACCTGGAAATGTACCCACGCCATCCTATGCACCTGCGCCCGTAGTTTCTTCTGGCCGGAATGTAGGTCCATCGCCGAATACGAGTCCAATTTTAGCTTATGAGACCTCTACCCCGTCGGAGCGCCTTTATACACCTCCTACCAATGGAAAATCCACTTCTGGCAGCCCCTATGAAGGCCGTCGCTGGAAAGTAACGGCAGTGAGCTATGGCTTAGCTTCTTGGTATGGCGGCAAATATCAAGGCCGCAGAACGGCCAATGGTGAAGTTTTTGACATGTACCAATACACCGCTGCTCACCGAACCATTGCTTTTGGTTCTAAAGTACGGGTTACCAACCTTGCCAATAACAAAAGTGTGATTGTGCGGATTAATGACCGAGGCCCCTTTACCAATGATGGACGTATCATTGATCTGGCCATGCAAGCTGCCGAAGATATTGAGATGGTAAGACAAGGCGTAGGACGGGTAAAACTTGAATTGCTTGAAGAGGAAACAGGGCAATATATGGAATATACCGAAGTCGTCGCCCGCCCATCCCGCCAGAACAATCAAAATACGGCTCCCCAATACCCCACCATAGAGCAGTCTCAGCCAGAACGTTATACGGTACAAATTGCCGCAACCGGCGATGCACAACGTGCCAGAATGCAGGCCAACCAAGTGTCCGGCGGCTGGGTTCATGCCACACAATTAAACGGTAACACCCTTTACCGCGTGAATGTTGGTCGTTATAACACCAAGCCGGATGCCGAGTCTGCTGCGGGTCAAATCCGCAATAGCGGACGAGACGCCTTGGTAAAACAAATCCAAAACTAAACCAATTTTGATGCTACCGCCGTCTCGTTGACGCCCCCACTACCCCACCACTACCCCACCACTGTTCTGCATCAAAACATACCCGGCTCCATTAATTTGGGGGCGGGTATTTTGTTTTCATGTGATCTGTTACGGTGTCTTTATCCCACCGTGTCTGTTAGACGTGTTACGAAACGCGATTGGTTAACCAACCAAGATTGATCCACCTTCGGGGCAATATTCCCATCACTTCCCTCCACAAACCAGTCCAACGTAAGGTTATGGACATAACACCCTTGACCGATCCTCGTTAAAAAGGAGGCGTTCATGGCCTGTTCGTATTGTCCAGCGACTGCCATAGCCACAAAAGGCTTTTTAAGGTACATGGCTTCGCAAGTGGTTTGGAACCCTGCTGTTCCGGCTAAACCTCTACATCGGTTTAGGTATTCCAAAAAGAGGTGTGCATCCACCTGATGAAACGTGAAATTGGGGTGTGGCTGAAAAACTGGCGGGACTTGTGGATTGTCCCAAAAACAATGCACCGTCAGTTCAGGATGCCGCTTATGCCATTCCAACAATTCTTGTGCATAACCATTGTTGATGACGTAAGACAGAATAAAGTTTTCTGTGGGCACTTTGGGCAAGGATTGTACATCAGCCCGTAGAATAGGCGGCATAACAACCACCTTTTTTGAAGGTAGATCCCGCATCGGAATGGGCGAAAGACACCACTTTTCATGATTTCGCCAACTGGAGGCCCAAACCAACAAGTGCATCCCCAACCAATCTTTTATCATGCCCTTGGGCTTCGGAAAGTCGGGATGCAACAAAAGAAACTGGTTTGCAATACCAATAATTGGAAATTCAGGTCGAAACCGAATGGCATAAAAACTGGCCATCAAGTCGAAAAAATTGAAAACAAGGTCTGGTTTAAGTTCTTGCAGTGTGTCGTGGATGGTTTGTAAGCTACGCCAATACGTTCGGGTATGTAGGAAACCATCCAAAATAGTGGCCATCACCCGGACGGCCTTGTCCTTATTATCGGTAATGAAGTTTGGACTTTCGAAGTGATGTAATTTGTTTTCAAATGCCATCTCAAAAAAAGCAGGTAATGCTCTCCTCTTTGAGCGCCCAATTAATACCCCAACGACCTGATGACCTGTAGATTCAAAAATCTTTTTCATCTCTATCGCCTGAACCATGTGCCCCCGCCCCTCTCCTTGAACGATGAACGCAATCCGTAGCGGTTTTTGGGTTTGTGTAATCTTTGACAATGGTTTGGGGATTAGATGGATGGACAACTTCCCTAAAGATACCAAACATTTTTAAGCAAAATGACAAGGCGATGTTTCGGTGAGATGAAGGAAAGATCACGAAATTATGTCGTTGAACAGCGTTAAGGTTTGCCAAAACCAAATCATCACCAAGGTTTTGACGAATATGAATAGGAGGAATTTGCCCACCCTTAAACGCTCCTTTGTTGTAGTCTATAAACCACCTTGACAGAATGCCCATTTTAAGACAAGTACACTTTCAGGAGAACCCCAAAAGATCCGTTTGGATTTGAAACGAAGAAACGTGTAAATAAAGCGCGATGACCCGTTTATCATCACGAGCCATCCACTAAATCGTTTAGGCCATCAATTTTTCTTTAGAACCTCAGCTTGCCAATTTGGACTTTTGCGCCCGCCGCTTACGGTTGTATGGATCAACTCAAATTCGCCGAATCCGCCCATATCTGCAAAGATGAACTCTGCACGTCCTTCGCCCGGAATATTGTTGTATTCCCAGATCTCATAAGGAACGGTTTCTCGTTTAGAAAGATTGGGCTGGGTAGCAGAAGGAAGACCATATTTTAGCAGAGTGCGCCCACGGTCTGTCTTCCAACCCACGGTAAACTTATTGGAATAACGGTCTTTGGCAGTTCGTAAATTCTCATAAAACTCCATGCGATATTCGTTGATGGATGTTTGTGGATTGGGATCGTGGGCCAACCAAAAGTCGTACAGCCATCTGCGTTTTGCTTCTAAAGTCACCATTTTCGCCATCTGCCTTTCGTCGGTCAGTGTAGCCACAATTTTGATGTGTTCCATCTCATCCTTCACTTCTTCTTCGGTCATATTCACAAAGGCAGAGGCCAAGAAGTCTTCATCTGGGTCTATTTTGGCTTCAACGGCTTGAATGTTAGGGTTGTAAACAAAGAATTTACGCTGTTGCTCTAAAACCGCTTCATTGTTTGCATTTAGAACTGCCACCCGCAAGAAATATGCACCAGAAACAAGTTTACTAACATCAAACCCTCCCGTCAAGACTTCATTTTCGCGGAGGGGTCTTTTTTCACGGAGTTCTAAGCCCGGAAGTGCCTGCGGAGCTGTGGCCGCCGAGACATAGGCCAAAAAAGTAAACTCGTTTTGATCTGGATCTGTTTTGATGTGAGACATATTATATGCCTCTGCATAGAACAGTAATTTATCCATACCATTTCCATACAACTGGTTTGAATTAGGCCGTACCGAAAGCCCGCTCCGATAAAACACATCATCCCTATTGGCCGAAGGTTCAAGGGCGGAAACAAACATAATATCCGACATCATCGCACTTACAGGCTGTGGCGCAAAATTCCGCACACTCACTTGACGGGTCAAGGTTTCGCCTACAATTCCCAGACTGGCATCAGGCAAAATCCTTAATGCAAGTTCGTATTCACCGGGTGGTACTAAATCCCTAAATAGGTGCTGAAAAACCTGACTGCTACCAATGTACGTGGTGTCTGCAATCGGGAAAGCAAGCCGGAGGGCCTCGCCCTTTACAGTTTCCGCAGCCGTTTGGCCGTTGCTTTGTACCGTATTGCGGGTAAGTTTCCATTGCAGCGGAACCAACGCCACCAAGCCCCCTTCGGGCGCGGATCTAAAGGGCAACGTTTTTACCTCGAAAGACAAGTAGATTTCAAATAGGCTTGAATTTGCATCATAAGCAAACGTTGCATAATCCATGCTGACTTTGACCCGCCGCGATGGAACCTCCTCTTGGGCATATAAGGACTGAAAAGCAGACGGACATAGAATCAATAAAAACAATAAGATACGACAACAAAGCGATTGCATAGGTTTTGCATTTGGGGTTCACGAAAGTTATCAATGTGCTAAACTAACTCTTTTCAAACGAATTAGGGTAAAAAAAAGTTCAGGCCGGATGCACCACCTCATGAATGGTTCATAAATTTGCTTGAACTGTTATTAAAATACATAGCCCAAAATAGGCCAAGCCACCAATAAATCCATTCCATGTCGGTACATCGAAGAGGGTGATACCAAACTCCCAAAAGCCGATAACACAACCAATCCTATATAATCTACAACGGGAAAAGCCGTTTGCAACCAAAGCACATAACCCACTAAGGCAAAAAGCCCCATTACACCCCTCATTTGCGCCAATGTACATTTCTGAAAAGGGGTTTTAATCCCGTTTGAAGCATCGCCAGCCCGATCCAAGTAATCCAAGATCAAAATATTTGGGAGGATATAAATTGCCCGATAAAGAACAACCCAAATCAGCCCAAGGAAGAGAGGAGTTTGGGCAATCCAAAAAGGCAGGATCACACCACTGAACCCCCACGCAAAAACAATCCAAAAGGGCTTAATGACTCCGAAAGCCTTTATCCGTTTCCCAAAAATCAACGGATAAACATACATTAATGCCAAAACCGTTGGGATAAAGAGGTAATACCAGACAGAAAAGGGGAGCCAAAACACACATATGAATGTCACCACCCAAGAACATGCTGCCCAAAAAAGAAGGCCAAATGCAGACCTATGTTTGGCATTATTAAACGCATCTTCGGGAGACAAAAAAGGGAGTTTATCTATTGTATAAACCAAAAACGTACCACTATAGGCCAATACCAAAAAAGCCACCCCCAAGTGCAGGTTATATGCCTTTGCTGTTGCCAAAAGCCAAGCGATGGCTACAAATCCCGCAATGGCAGCGCCAATCGGAAATGATCTAAGCGCGGATGCCCAATTGTTTGGCTTCGGCAAGTGCATCATTTATGAGTTTAGAATACGTCTCTACCTGCCCAGAACCATTATAATATTGGGTAAAAGTGCGTATTTTTCCTTCCTTTAGGTAGCGAATCATTGCCCCTGCCTCTGGTGCCTTTACGTTTCTACAAAAATCAAAAAAGCCTAAAATATGCGATGCCTCGCCTGCCTGAAAGGCATTATACATGGCCATTGCACTCTCATAACCGATGTTTCGATAAGCGGAAATTAGAATTTGAGGCCCACCAATGCTACAAGACATGAGTCCAGATTCTGGATCTCCAGCCAAGCGTTGCGACAATGCCAGAACGCGGTATTCCAAATCCTGTTTACCGTGAAAAGGCTTAAAAGGCTCGTTTAACGTCTCTCGAAAGCGATGGTTTTGCCAAGAGTTGCCACCAATGCCAGCCTGTCCGCCATGCTGGAAGTGGCGGTTATACACCGCTTCATTATACTTTCCCCAATAACGGAAGAAATGATGGTTTTCAAATCGAATAATTGCACGGTTTTGGACATGCACCCGACCACCACTTTCCACATAAAAGACCGCCAAAGCCGACTCAACCGGAATCTCGGTCAAACTGTGTATCGCCCGAATCAACCCCCCCATCCGGTTATACAATTCCCCCATCCTTACCCTACTTGCGGGCCAACCAGCGCGAATCACAATGGGTGTAGCAGGAGTAAGTTGGATGTTTTTCAGAATGGGGTTGTCTTTATAATAAGGAGACTCCAAATGTACCTTAAAGAGTGCAGCCCAAGTACCCGACCCAACGATTCCATCATCCTTTAAGCTACTGGCTTTTTGAAACTGTTTTACCAAGCTCTCGGTAAAGGGGCCAAATCGTCCGTCAATATTTCCAACCGGATAGCCTTTATCTCGTAGTACACTTTGTAGTTCCCGAACAGCATCGCGGAGGTGCGGAGTGACATGGTCAAAACCGTCGTAAAGCCGTAATAAGGGCCGATCGTTCACGTAGAGCGCAGCCCACGTTTTCCGCCCCACTACCCCATCATCATTCAGTCCCTTCCCTCGCTGAAAAGCCACAACGGCTTCTTTGGTTTGTACACCAAACACGCCATCTTGTGGGATTTCAAACCCTCTGTTTCGGAGTAATTTTTGCAATTCCACAACGTATGGCTTCAGTTCCGAGGTTTCCGGCGTCTTCCCATCGTGGAGTTCAATGGTTGGGCGATCATTCACAGACAGCGACGCGCCAGCGGAAGAGATAGAGACTGGATTGGGCATGTTTCGATCGGTTGAAGTATGGACAATGGAATGGGTTACAGTCCCTGCTAAAGTAATGCAGAAAAGGCCGAGTCTGCAAGGGCGAGGATCACCACCCGTTAAATATGTGTAATCTTTGGTTTAAAGGACTATGCGTGGAAGACCTTTAAGGCATTTGGCTACGGGACGACTTCAAATTCACCATACCATTATGTTATAAACAGTCCATCTACCAACAACGCCTTCGTTCCTCATTCAAACTCCTTCATGGCGATTTGCCACGCCCCTTCCACAGGTGTATGTTTTGCAGGTACAATTTGCCAATGGCCTAATTTCCGAGCCAATACTTCATGCAAAGCATTTCGGTAATATTCATTGTTGTATAAACCGCCAATAAAGGCAAGTTGATGTTTCAGATGTGCATCAAAACGGTGCGCAAGGCGGCAAATATGGGTTGCAATGCCTTCTGCTTGTTCAGAAACGATCTCTACGGCAGGCGCATCGCCCATTTCGGCAGCTTCTAAGACCAAAGGAGCAATGTGTTGAATGGGACGCTGGCTCCGATACACATAATCGAGAAGTGTAGAGCGGTTAGACATTTGTAGGCGCTCGGCGAACAGCTGCCTTAGTAAGGGATGTTCTTGTTCGTCAATGGCATGAGCTACTGCCTTCAATCCAGCCAAACCGATGGCCATTCCACTTCCTTCGTCTCCGATAAGATAGCCCCAAGCCCCTGTATTCACCAAACGGCCTTCGTGGGTTTTCCCCAGCACATTGGAACCCGTCCCCACAATGGTAAGCAAGCCACTCCCCCCTACAAGTGCCCCTTCTAAAGCAATATTGGCATCATTAAGCAACCGAAAGGGCAGCCCCAGCGCCTCGGAAACCTCTCGTTCCAAGACGGGAGTAAGCGCATTCGGCATGTCTGAGGTTCCAGCTCCGGCGGCTCCCGCACAAATCCCGCCGACCTGCAAATCAGGGAAAGCCTCGATAGCTCTTGTCACCAAGGAGATCAGGATTTCTTTTGCTCGGTCTTTAGAAATACGATAGAGGTTGATGCCCGCATCCGATAGCGTAAAATCGCGTTTTTTGTCTGGTGTTGCGCCCCATAAAACGGTTTTTGTTCCGCCGGCATCAATACCAAAATACACCTTTTGCATATGTTACCTTCTCTTAACTCGCCGGAATAAGTTGGGTTTTACCGATTAACTCCACGTCCCTTCGTTGGTCTAACTCAATGAATTGCTGCCGGTCTGCAATGCTATACCGCGAGAGCATTTCCTCATGGATTAAGTTGGCACGCTGGATGACCCAAGACTCCGAAGAGCGGTTCGCAAACCAACCTTCCCAAACCGAGGGTGAGGGCAAATCTGTCAACATCCGCGTAGCACGCCATTGTAAAGTTGTGGGATGTCCGGTATGTGCGATCCGAATGGGTGCAAAACGGTTATTGGCCAATTTTCCTGAGGAGAGCGGGATAAAATTGGCAGACCATAAGGGGTAATATACCAAACCCACCTGCGTAAGTCCCCATTGGAAGGAGCTAAAGTCGCGTGGTGAGCTATCTTTATCTTTAAACCGGCTCACTACCGAGATCAAGGTTTTCTTCAGTTTCAGGCTATTTTGGGCTGTTTTTGCAGAGTCTAGGCCCGCAAACATGGTGGAATCGGGCGGAGGTATAGACGACCAGCCTTTATAATATTCTGCCATCCAAGCATCAAAAACGGAGGCCGCAATACTTTCATTGCTAAAGTCATATTTCCAGTTTCTGAGGTAGGTTAGGGCGTCTTTTGCGGCATAGGTAAGGTCTTTCCGCTTTTCCATCATACCGAGCAAGCCTTTCACAACAGGTCGGACGAAGGGGCTGTAAGAATCCTCGAATTTCCCCAGAAATTGTGGTGGCGTAAGGCCACTGGCAAGGACTTGACGAAGCCTCGTGGCGGTATGGCTTGCCCAAGGTGAGTCCGAAATTAATATACCATTCGGGAGGTTTTCGCGAACCAAAGGCTGTCCTCGAACCGACCATCGCCCTTCATTCGTAAGCAAAAGTCCATTCCCTTTAAATAACCGAAACGTCACACCAGTTGTATCTCCACGCAAAAGGTTACGGAAGGAAGCTTGATCACTCAAGGCACGAAAACCCGGCCAACCAAACTTCCATACAAAACCAACGGTTGTATCACGCTCCACCAAAAGGGTATCTTGTACCATTTTTCTGTACTTCTTTTTAAACGACTCTGGTAGAAAAAAGGAACTTCCATTTGAGCGGATGGTCACCAAGGTTTCATTGCCCTCCATATCCCGCACCACACGGTTTTCTGGCACAATGAGGCTGTCGGCTCCTTTGGGCAAACGTTCTGCGGTGAAAGCACTCGTGAGTAAGAAATGCCAAGAAAGCCGTTCATTTCTTCCAGACGGAAAAAGGAGGGTTCCGGGAATGCTTAGGACTTCGTTTTTCCCATCTCCCCAGTTCAAAACCACCTCTTGCACCAATGGCCATGCGGTAGCGCCATAAACATGGCGATGAAAGAAATAGGTATCCCGACTTTGACGCGCCACCCAAGCCATCCCATTTTCAAAACCATGCAAACGCAAGAATTTTTTCACCACCTTTTGTTCGGCCATAAATTTTTCGAACATGGGTTGCAAGGTATCCGCAGCGGTTTTTTTATAGGGTTCTGCCCCAACCCAAGCCAATAAATGTTCTATTGCAAGGCAATGCCAAGGCTCCCAGCGCTTAGGCTTCAGTCCAGATAGCAATAAATCGTCATTCACCTGTTCATTTGGATGTTCAAAGACCGCATTTATGCCATTGGTATAGGCGACGAGGCGGTTTTTCTCTTCGGGCCGAAGTTGCCGATAAGCCGCATAAGCCATTTTGCCGATTCCCATTGTTTTGGACATCCGGTCTATAATGGCCGTAGTATCTCCGGGGAACCATTGCCCCGTTTCGCCAAGAGCAACTTGTCGCCAGACGGCCATTGGCAGTGCGTGGCGTAGCGCATGGCTGTACCCCAATCCGGCCAAGCCATCAGACTCCGACGACGCCCGAATGACTGGAATACGGTCTTTCCGCCATTCTACGGACACATTCCCACGCAAATTCCTGATTTTCACTTCTGCGCTATAATCGGTTTTGAAGGCATATGAAAACCAAAAGGTGATGCCTAAAACAAACAGACCCACAACCGAAAATAGCAGGACAAGGGCAAAGATATTTTGGAACCTATTGATGAACACAGTAAACTTGGTTTATGCAGGTAAGTGGAGGTTGGTCTTTTTTTGTTTAAGCCACTGTTCAAACGCTATTCGCGGCAACGCATTTAAGCAATTTTCGGGCGTCAGCCCAGCCTTTCTTGCAACTTCTACCCCCCAAAATACATCCTGAAGCCCCTCTTTTGCATGTGCATCTGGATTAATTGAAATCCAAACGCCTTTTTCAAGTGCATACGGAATCCACTTCCAATCCATGTCTAAACGATAGGGATTAGCATTGAGTTCAATCGCTACCCCATTTGCAGCACAAGCGTCAATGATTTTGTGGTGATTTACCGGATAGCCTTCACGCGCAAGCAGCAGTCTTCCGGTCGGGTGTCCCAAAATTGTAGTAAATGGATTTTCTATGGCCGTAATTAACCGCTGGGTTGCGGCTTCCTCCGTCATGTTAAAACCATTGTGGATGCTTGCAACAACGAGGTCAAAAGAAGCTAAAATCTCTTTCGGGTAATCTAATGCACCATCGTTCAAAATATCGCTCTCGATTCCTGAATAAATGCGAAAATTCACGCCCATTTGTGCATAAGCGGCATTATGTTGAGCAATTTCGGCTTGTTGCGCCTGTACACGTTCAATGCTCATGCCGTGCGCGATAGTTAAGGACTGGCTATGGTCACATGAGCCATAATATGCTAAGCCCATTTCGCGTGCAGCTTCAGCCATTTCGTACAACGTATGAGCGCCGTCGCTATAGGTAGAGTGGTTATGGAGTGTGCCCTTGAGGTCACTCACTTCAAGCAGTTTATGACCACGAAGTTCAACTTCCGAGCGTTCCGCAGGGGCTAAGTCCCGCAACTCGGGGTCAACAAAGGTCATTCCCGCTTGTTCAAACAACAATGCCTCATCCGAGACCAAAGGCAGCGCACCAGATTTCCTCATGAACGCTTCAATAAAAGAGGTTGGCCCGGTCTTTAGGAATACTTCCGTCCCAAAACGCTCCGACTCCGCCCAAATAAACGTAACCTCGAAGCCATCTGGTAACAATGCTTTCCAAGTATTCGTCCCTACGGCCTCCGTCTTTATTTCTAATGCACTTAGCGCTGTTAGAACATGTGCTTCGTGTGTGGCTTTTAACAAAACGGTAACTTCGGAGACGGTCGGCATTTTACGACGAAATTCCCCCACCGGCATACATTGTACCGTTCCAGTGTGTTTCTCAAGCGTTTCTAAAAGTGGCATGAGCAAGCGATAGACTGTAGCATAACGCCTTTGCGAGCGATAGACTTCTTGCAATGCGATAGAAGCTAAAATCTGTTCTTGCGTTTTTTTACCAAAACCTTCTGCATCGAGCAAGCGGTTTTCGCGAGCCGCCACCGCCAATTCTTCTAAAGAGGTAATGCCCAAACCTTGCCACAAAGCACGTACTTTTTTCACCCCCAGACCCTTAATTTTCAAAACTTCTGGCAAACCTTGTGGGAGTTTATCGGCCAATTCTTTGCGTTGTGGCAAAGCACCTGTTTCCACCAATGTTGCGATGTCCTTGGCCAAGCTACTTCCGATCCCTTGCACCTCGGTTAATCGCCCCTCAGACAACAAGTCCTGTACTTGCTCCGGCAACCGTTGTAGCAAACGTGCAGCATTGGCAAAAGCCCGTACCCGAAAAGAATTCCCGCCCGTAAGTTCAAGTAAATCCGCAACTTCTTGCAAGGATTTTGCAATTTGTTTATTCGTCATGACAAACAGTTTGTGAGGAAGCAACAAATATTGGCTAAATTGTGTATCTTAGTTGTTTAAACCAAGCCTTAAGGAATTACCCACGTTCGTCCTTCAGTCTAAGCCAACTGAAAGCCGTTGTGGCGGCAAATTAAGAAAAACTTTACCTGCACCACAGAACAAGTCTTTTTCTTTTCCGTAATTCCTGACCAATTTTGTTCTTTTGGGAAAAGGTGACCAGCCAGATAACGTCCTTTCCCTTTCCGTTCATCAATCTTTACCAAAATGATGTTCGAAACCTTGCACGTCGTACCAGAGACGTTGGAAGAGGTTTTGGCGGCGTTCCGCGTTTTGCCACAAACCAGTATTGTCATCCCAACCTTAAACGAAGAAAAAATTCTGGAGAAACTGCTAAAGTCTTTTACACCAGAAATGAAGCGACGTTTAGGTCTGGAAATTATTGTCTCCGATGGTGGTTCTACCGACCAGACCTTGGAGATTGCACGAAAATTTGCCGATAAAGTGGTGGTTCATGAAGACGCAAAGCCTCAGACCATCTCCGAAGGCAGAAATGCAGGTGCAGCCGTTGCACAAGGTGATGTCTTGATCTTTTTTAATGCCGATGTACGTTTTCCAGTTCAGTTGGAACCGTTTTTGCAGGAATTGGTTGAGGCTGCCGGTATGGATGGAGCCGCTACTTGCCGCGTAACCGTTCATCCCG
Source organism: Rhodothermia bacterium (assembly GCA_017303715.1). Lineage (GTDB taxonomy): Bacteria > Bacteroidota > Rhodothermia > Rhodothermales > UBA2364 > UBA2364. The sequence continues at coordinate 29,832 of JAFLBZ010000033.1, forward strand.
AAGAGGCAAATTGGAAAGACAACCTCGTTCTTGGCGGGTGTAATGCCTACTTCTGGTTTCTAAACCAAATTGGAATGGGCATGGGACGAGGTGAATGTCATGCTGTCGCTACACAAACGTTTAGAACGTTAGGCGGTTATCGAACCGATTTGGTGGCCGGAGAAGATTTTGACCTCTTTAAACGTATTGCTCAACACGCAAGGCAACAAAATAAGGTAGGCATTCGTTTTCTTTGGCGATGGACGCTCTACGAAGACCCCAGAAGATATCGTGCTATTGGTTATGCACGAACCATGCTGAAGTGGTTCCAAAATGCGGTCTCTATCACCCTTTTTAACCGTTCTGTGTCTAAAGAATGGACTCCTTATCGGTAATTTGTTACCTCTAAGGCAATCCAGCGTCTAAAGAAATGCTACAAGAGAATCGTTCATGCAACTACAAAGAGTTGTTTCCTGAAAGAACACCTCGAAAGTATGTAAATATCCATAACCCTTTTGTCTAAAATCCGTATGCGTTTTACGAAAAAGTTTTCCTACATCGGAGCCGGAATCCTTATCGCTGGATTCTTCTTTGGAATGGGCATCCAAAAAGTCTTTTCCGGTGAAGATGTTGTACAAAGCCTTCAAAAATTAGACCAAGCCTTTTCGCTCATTAACCAACAATATGTGGACGATGTGGACTCGGCCAAACTCGCCGAAAACGCCATCGAGGGTATGTTAAAAGGCTTAGACCCACACTCGGTCTATATTGATGCCAAACGTATGAAGCGTGTACGTGAAGAATTTGATGCCTCGTTCGAGGGTATTGGGATTTTCTTCGACTTTGTGGACGACACGTTGATGGTACAGCAAGTGATCTCGGATGGTCCATCAGAAAAAGCAGGGCTTAAAGCTGGTGATTTTATCGTAAAGGTGGACGAAAAAGAAACTAAAGGCTGGAAAAATGAAGATGTTCAAGCTCATCTAAAAGGCCCTAAAGGGACCAAAGTCACCCTTAAAATCCGCAGAAATGGGGTGGATAAACTCCTCTCCTTCGACATCATCCGCGACACCATTCCCTTCTATACCGTTACGGCAAAACACATGATTGACGACAAGACGGGATACATCAATCTGGAACGCTTTGCCCGGACTTCCTATCAAGAAGTAGCAGACGCCATGAACCAGTTGCGCGGCCTTGGTATGGAACGCTTGGTTCTAGACCTCCGTAACAACCGAGGCGGGTATATGGAAATGGCCGTCCGGATTGTGGATGAATTGTTGCCCGCCAACAAGATGATCGTCTATACCAAGAGCCGAATCCAGTCATTTAACGAGCAATACCGCTCTACCTCGCGGGGAAGTTTCGAGAAATTGCCCGTTATCGTCTTGGTTAATTCGGGTTCTGCATCCGCCAGCGAAATCGTAGCCGGAGCCTTGCAAGACCACGACCGTGCCTTGGTGGTGGGAGAACGCACGTTTGGAAAAGGCTTGGTACAACGACAATTTGAGCTATTGGATGGCTCGGTTATGCAAATGACCATCTCGCGGTACTTTACACCCTCCGGAAGACTTATCCAAACCCCTTATGCTGATGGCGACCAAGAAGCCTACTATAAATCTAAATTAGAAATTGAACGCAAAAACAAAGGTGTCCTGAAAAAAGAAGACCTCATTGCACAAGCGCCGGACTCTTTAAAATACAAAACCATTAATGGCCGTACCGTACTCGGCGGAGGCGGCATTTTACCTGACCTCATCTTGCCAGATTCCTTAGGATTGCCCAAGCCACTCGTCATTGCCCTCATTCGCAACAGCGTAGAGGATGATTTCACCGGACATTGGCTGAACATGCACCCCGAATTTCGGACGCAGTGGACGTCAAAGAAAGGGGATTTCATCAAGAACTACCGCATTCCTGACGCCTTGCTTAACGAATTTTGGAGCTATGCCACCGATAAAAAAGGCTTTAAGTTTATTGAGAACAACAAAGCCAGTTCGCTAAATATGCAAGACGAGAAGCGTAAGTCCTTCACCAAAAAAGAACAATTGGAAAACAAAGAAGTGGTCGAGGTTAGAATTAAGGCACTCTTAGCGCGACGTTTGTGGGACTTGGACGCCTCGGTGCAGGTGTTCCACAAATTAGACCAAACCCTTGCCGAAGCCCTTCGGAATTGGGACAAAGCCTCCAACTTTGCGCAGTCGTACCGATAATTTATTGCACAGTAACGACCATAAACAACATAAAACTTCAATAGAGAGGCTTCAACTTCTGGAGCCTCTTTTTATTGGCCAATCTCCTTCACCGATATTTGCAAAAATGAAAGCGTTTTAGCAGTTATATTCTTAGCCGCTTCCCTGCTATTTTATATCCTTTAATACACGTATTTTATAATGGCACACAAAGTAGTTCTTATCCCCGGAGACGGCATAGGCCCCGAAATCACGGATGCAACCTTAGATGTTTTGGCCGCTACGGGCGTCCCCATTACTTGGGTTTTGGAAGAAGAGGCCGGAATGCGCTCTATTGATGCCGGTGGGGAGCCGCTCCCTCCAAAAGTTATAAACAGCATTAAAACACATAAAGTTGCGCTTAAAGGCCCGATTACAACACCCATTGGTGGTGGATTTAAAAGCGTAAATGTTTCCCTACGCCAAGCCTTAGACCTGTACGCTAACGTCCGACCAAGCTATAGCCTACCGGGGGTTAAAACGGCTTTCCAACATGTGGATTTGGTGCTTTTCCGTGAAAACACCGAAGGGCTTTATATTGGTCAAGAGAAATTTGACGCCGAAACCGGCGTGGCCGAAGCCATTGCGCGCGTAACCAAATTCGGCTCCGAGCGTATTCTCCGATATGCGTTTGAATACGCAAAATTTAACGAACGCGGTAAAATCTCTTTGGTACACAAGGCAAATATTCTCAAAAAGACATCGGGCTTATTCCTAGAATTGGGACGCGAAATCGCCAAAGAATACCCAGAAATTCGTTTCGAGGAAGTGATCGTGGACAATATGTGTATGCAAATGGTTACAAATCCAGAACGCTACGATTGTATTGTGACGACCAACCTTTTCGGTGACATTTTAAGTGACCTCGCGGCAGGATTGGTCGGGGGATTGGGCATTGTTCCAGGAGCTAATATTGGTAGTGAATATGCCGTGTTTGAATCGGTTCATGGCTCCGCACCCGATATTGCGGGTCAAAACAAAGCAAACCCAACCGCCCTTATTCGCTCTGCGGAAATGATGCTGCGTCATCTTGGCGAACACGTGGCTGCCGATGCCATCCGTAAAAGCCTATTCGAGATTTTCCGTCGTGGTGAGTTTCGTACTGCGGACTTGGGCGGCAGCACCCCTACCAATGAGTTTGGGAAACGGGTTGCCGAAAAAGTGGCAAAAAACATTGCAAAACCACGCTGGCGCACACAAGTTTAAACAACGAACTTCCCAGAACACTACACGGATTCATCAGAAGGTGTCTTCCAATCGTCATTGAGACGAATCCACCTTCTCGAAAGAGTACAAAAACTACCCTCACCCCTTTATCCCTTTTTGATATGTGGCAACGCATTCAGACCCTATACTTGGTCTTATCCATTCTTTTTCTTTCCCTTATTCCGGCCTTACAAGTGAATTTGGCAATGGCGCAACCGCTTTTTTGGGGCGGAATCGGTCTTGCCGGAATTTCTGTGGTTTTGACCGTTTGGGGGATTTTTCAATTTCTGAACCGCAAAAAACAACTCTCTACTGTCCGAATTGCGGCCATTGTTGCTTTTTTAGCCGTAGGACTTTCTAAGGTGGCTTATTTAATCACAACGCCACAAGTACTTTGGATGAACTTCATCCAAAACCCTGCTATTCTGTGGGGAATTGGCGGCGCATTTTTGGGATTTGTGTTTCAACTATTGGCCCTATATGCGATCCGTAAAGACGAAAACTTGGTACGTTCTATGGATCGCTTACGATGAAGCAACCTCGTTTACTGTATCCGATCTTGGCTTTTGGCGTTTTGTGCATTGCCAGTAGCTCCGTCATGATCCGCTTAATCTCCGACGAAGCCAATGGCCTCACCGTAGCAACCTACCGAACGTTTTTGGCAACTCTTTTTTTGTTGCCTTTTTTTCCGCGTGCATGGCCAGAAATCCGTGTGCTTTCCCCAAATCATAAAAGATTGGTGCTTCTTTCGGGTGTGATGCTGGGCCTCCATTTCGTCACATGGATTAGCTCTTTGTATTATACAACGGTGGCAAGTTCCACTGTTTTGGTGAATACATCACCCTTATTTATTGCCATGGCCTCGTTTTTCATTTTGGGAGAGCGCCTTCATAATCGTTTGCTAATAGGCATTATTTTGGGATTTTTAGGTGCGTCACTCATGGCCTTTGGGGATTTAAGCGACAAGCAATTCCCACATGCCGCTTTTGGTAATGGATTGGCGATCCTGGGTATGATCACCGTAAGCGGCTATATGATGGCCGGTCGAGTAGTGCGGCAGCAAGGTCTTTCTTGGCTTGGGTACGTTTTTCCGGTTTATTTCATTGCCGCGGTGACTGTTTTGATCTGTTCCTTACTGCTACAGACCAATCTCGTGGTCTCATGGACGGTTCTTGGAATCTGCGCCTTGATGGCACTTGGACCTCAAATTGCAGGTCATGGTGCTATGAACTATGCTGTTCGCTACATCCCACCCGCTTTCGTCACCCTGGTCATATTGGTCGAGCCTGTTCTTTCTTCGCTCATGACGTTTCTCCTCTGGGGAGAAAAACCAAGCACGCTCTCGTTGTTTGGAATGGTGGTGGTGCTAACGGGTTTGATTGCGGCTTTGCAAGGGAAAGCGCAAATGGAAACGAATGATTAATACTTCTTGGATCCATAATATAAGGCCATAACAGCTCTCAATACCCTAACCGCATGGTGACGACATCCAAGTCTTCGGGGTGGCCGATCACCGTCATTTCGTCGCCCACACGGATACGGGTGAAACCATTTGGAACCACCACAACATCTTCACGGATCACATCCAAGAGCAGTACATCTGCGGGTAAGCGCAAATCGCGGACGAAGGTATTGTCCATATTCACATTGGTCACTTTTATCTGCCGGATTTGCCTTTTGGTATCCTCGTGCATCAGCAAAGCGGTGGATTGTGGGGCAACCACGGCCTGTTGGATTAGGTTAACCATAGCGGAGGTTTGGTCTAAGGCAAAGGCATTTAAAGCACGGAATTGTTCGGCCATCGAAGCCGAATGAAGCCGAACGATGAGACGAAGGTCTGCAACTTCTCTTATCCACTTGCAGGCACGGAGGTTCTCCCGATCGGTTTCAAGCATCACCACAAAGGCATCTGGGGTTTTCGTCAGCAGCCTTTCTATGGCTTGTTTGCTCAGGAAAGACATGTGCTGGGCCTCGATGCCAGCATGAACAGATTTCCCAGAGACCAAGTCTATACGCACGGGGTCGCCATCTGCCATCAAAACTTGCCACCCGCTTTGTGCCAACTGCCGTGCCAAGGTGATTGACTGCCCATCAATCCCAAGAATGACGGCTCGCCGTTGTAAAGATTTTTCTATAACATCCGAGGGTTCGTTGGCTTCACCAACCATCCGGAGGACATTTTTCAAAAAGAGTGGTCCAAAAATTTCGTTCAACAAAATAACCGATACGATTAGCGTTTGGAAGGCAACACCTAATTTGGGAAAGTGCATGGCCGCTTCAGCGGAAAGCCCCAAAGCAATGCCCGCTTGTGTAATAAAAGCCATCCAAGACAAATTGCTAAACTGGGTTGGTGCTTTTGCAATACGCCCACCAAGGTTCGTTCCGATAAAAATGCTTAAGGCACGCACGATGAACAATAATCCCGCGAACGGCAGCATGACCCACAGCAACGAAAGCTCAAGTACCAAGCCTGTAAAGGTGAAGAAAGCCACATAAACCGGGACACTTAGATCATGCAACAATTCCTCGAACAAGTCTCGATAAGCCGTGAAGTTCGTTACATAAATCCCTGCGATCATGGCCGTTAACAATGGCTCGATATGGATAGGAAAAGGGCCATGCAGAAGGGTATATCCTTTAATCATCTTAGACATCCAAAAAATACCATAGCCCAAGCCCAAAATCAGTGCCATTTTACCCGCATTGGGAATTCGGAAAAACAAAATTTGCTTGAGCATAAAACCAGCAAGATATCCTACACCAAGTGCCAAGCCCAAGTCTAACAATATCAACAATATAAAACGGAGGTCTATACTCTTCGAAGCGTCCAAAAGAGGCTCCACAAAATTTACACTAAGGGCAAAACAAAACACAATGGCAACATCAATAACTACCGTTACACTGAGGGCTGTTCGTGTAAAGGGCCCTTTTGCTCGAACCTCTTTAATCACGGCAATGGTAGAGGGTGGCGAAAGGGCCAATAAAATTGTAGCACCAAGTAGCGCTACTGCCCATTTTGCCTGAGGATCGAAACCTTGCGTGAATGGAATATAATGGGTTAATAAGAAAATAAGGGGGCCACCAACGATAAAGACAACACTAATAATACCAAAAGAAATCAAAACGATGGTTTTTACCTGCTTGCGTAACTCCCGCAAATACAATTCGCTACCTGCAATAAAGGCAATAAGCCCAAGTGCAGCATGGTTAAGGAATTGGAGTGACTCGTTGGCCTCGTGGGGCAGTAAACCTAATCCAGAAGAACCGACTAAAGCTCCCGTGAATAAATAGCCCGTGATATAAGGTAACCGATACGATGAAAACAATCGTCCGATGTAGTGTGCAGACAAACACAATACAACGAAAGAAAGGAGGTATTGGAGGTCTTGTGGCATGGAATACTCGTGAGGTTGGACAAAAGATACGCCAAAATCACCCGTAAAGCACTTCTTGCCTCCCGTTTATCCCAGATAATTTAGCCACTTCATCTCTTGAAATCGCACCTTTGTCTGTATAAACATTTTGTAACGATTGATTGAACATCGTAGTTTAGGCTCTTTAAAATACCGATTTCATTTTTCCATCAGTTTGACGACATGCGTATAACTATCTCTGGGGTTTTGGCCTTTTTGGCTATCGGTCTCCTTCCGCAAGTAGGCGAGGCACAAGGAGTCCCCGCTCCCATTTTGGGCAAAGTGTCTTGTACCAATGGCTTTGCAGCTGGCTACCCCTGTAAAAACGTGGATCTACTTGCCTACCTTCCTCGTCAAGCGGCTGGTCTTATCTTAAAAGATGGGAATATAGAAGGTGAGATGTCTGGGAGTTGGGGATGGACGGATGCCGCCAGTGGACGTGAATTTATTCTGGCGGGAATCTCTACCGGAACCTCCTTTATTGAGATCACGAATCCAGAAAAACCGGTTTATCTTGGTATTTTACCCATTCCCGCAGGTACAGTTCCCAATATTTGGCGCGAGATAAAAACCTATCAACACTATGCTTTAATCGTGGGGGATGCCGCAGGCCCTCACGGAATGCAGGTATTCGATCTTCACAACTTGCTTAACGTTTCTAACCCACCGACCACCTTCACCGAGACCACACGCTATACGGGCGCGGCGAATGTACACGACATTGTCGTCAACGAGGAGTCCGGATATGCCTACTTGGTGGGAACCAATGGCTCTAGCCCAAGTTGTGGTGGCGGTTTACATATGGTGGATATTCGGAATCCACTTGCACCGAAATTTGCAGGTTGTTTTTCGGAACCCAGAACAGGCCGTGCCGGAACCGGATACATCCATGATGCCCAATGTGTAAACTACAAAGGCCCAGACACCCGTTATTCCGGACGAGAAATTTGTTTTTGTTATGCCGAAACCGCAGTTAATATCGTGGATGTAACCGATAAATCGAGTCCCAAATCCCTCTCGATAACCGTTTATCCCAACGTAGGTTACGTACATCAAGGCTGGGCCTCTCCAGACCATCGATACATTTTCGTTGACGATGAGTTTGACGAATCACGGGGTCTCACCAACAATGCCACCCGAACCATCATCATGAATATTGAGGATCTCCAACGGCCATTGCTGGCTAAGGAATATTTTAGCTTGACCTCGGCGGTGGATCACAACCAATACGTTAAGGGGCGCTATTTGTACCAAGCCAATTACACGGCAGGGCTTCGGATTTTGGATGTCTTAGACCCCAATAATCCCAAAGAAATTGGGTATTTCGATTGTTTCCCAAATGACGATTCCCCCATTTACGAAGGTGCGTGGAATGTTTATGCCTATCATAAAAATGGTGTCATTTCAATGAATTGTATTGGTCAAGGGGTATATGTAGTACGCCCACAAACAAATTTACTCGCCACCGACGACGAAACACCCCAATCCCCCCAGATCGGTACGGTTTACCCAAATCCTTTCCAGATGCATGCCCAGCTAAAACTGACGCTTGAGCGAACGGAATGGGTGAATATTTCCGTTTTTGATGTATTGGGCCGACAAGTCAGCACCCTCCATTCAGGCGTTTTGGGTTCTGGCGTCCACGAGTTCCCCATTCAGGCCCAAGATTGGCCTGGCGGACGATATTTGTATAAAATCCAAGCCGGGAAGTCGGCACACTTGGGTAGCTTTGTCCTTAATAAATAATATTTTATGACCTTCCGTTCACCCAAATCCGTTAAAGTCCAAACACAGAACCAAAGCCTTGTTATCCAATGGGCAGACGGTCACGAAAGTATCTTTCCTCTGGATGGTTTAAGGCGCGAATGTCCTTGTGCGGGTTGTAAAGGCGGTCACGAGAACATGGGCGAGGCATTTGATGTCATGATCTTTCGCTTGCCAGCCTTGCAACATCAAACCGTCAAAAAAATAGAGCCGATTGGCCATCATGCCTTGCGGATTACTTGGGAGGATGGCCACAATGCGGGGATGTATCGTTGGGATTTGCTCCGAGCGGCATGTCCATGTGATTCATGCTTCTCGGCATCGTCTATTGGAACTCAATAGTGGTTCCGGCATAACCTGCAAAAATGCCTAAGCCATTGGAAATATTGGAATAGACGGGAACAGGCTCTACAATGGGCACATCGGAAAATGTCCGCTGATCCATGATAGAACGCTCATATTGGTACAATTCAGGAGAAATACGCGCCAATATAACGTGGTATTTCATTTGATCTGTAAACAATTTTGTACCGTCGGATGTATTTCCTTCACGGTATCGCAGGGTATAACCCGAAATGGTAATGGGGATCTTAATCTGCTGGCCCGCCATCCCTTTGTCTGTAAAAGTTGCAATGCGACGCCGATCATCCTCACCGGAAAGTTCGTCATCAAATTCTCCGGAAGCGCTCAACCATTCGCTTGAGGATTTAAACCGATACCCAACCAAAACGGATGGATAAGCAGTGGATTGAAGCGATGTGGTGGTTTCCTGTATAACGGCAATCATATACTGGTCTCCCTCGGCAAGGGCGTCTGTAAATTCTAATGCAACCAAAGCCGAAAGCCGCCGATTGATGGTATTTTGAGCCCCTCTTTCCGTTGAACGGCTGATGCCCATGCTCTGCCGGTCCAACGTGAGGCCATTGGGCAAACGAGCGGTAGCCGTTGCTGTTGGATAACCTGTGGCGGAAACAACCAACTGATACGTTACACCAAATTGCGGCTTGTTCGTAGCCGAGCGATAACAACCACAAGCCACCAAAAAGGGCAAAACCTCGACCAATTGCCCATCTCCATAAAGTTTTACTTGTGCCGCCGAATAGGACGAAGGGGTCGTTTTATTTTCGAAGAGCGCATACGGCAGTGTTACCGAAACCTCCCAAAAGGTCTCCGGCGTAAAGATGCCGTTCACCACCAACTGCTTGGGCAAAGGAGGCGGGTCTAAGAAAACAGGCTGGTTAATTTGATCGCAAGCAGAAATCCCACAGAACAACCCCAACATCAAGATGGTCTTCAGGTATTTTGACCGTCCATTTTGGTGTTGCCGCAGCAGAATATTTTGCCAGACGCCTTGATGACTCATGAAAAAACCGTCAGTTTCGGAGGCTAAGCCTTTGTTTATGGAACGTTACGGCTAAAATTACGTCTTATGGGCTTGTTTTGAACCCAATCGGGCTTCATTTTTCTTATTTTATAAGACTGTATTCAAAAAAGCCAAACTTGGCTAAGACCATCCGATAAAATTCAGACATGCTTAAATTCATTCAAAAGGTTTTTGGAGGTTCTCCCAACGAGCGCGAACTCAAGAAAATCTGGCCCATTGTGGACGAAATTAACGCCCAGTATAACCTGCTCCAAAACCTAACCGATGACGAACTGCGGGGCAAAACGGCGACCTTTAAGGCCACCATACGGAAAGCACTTGGGGAAATTGAGGCGGATAAACACGCTATCGAACGGCGCTTACGTGGGATAGCAGAGAATAGCGATGGTGCACCAACCGAGGAACTCTCCCTCGAAGAACGGATGGCGCTCTATCAGGAAATCGAGAAATTAGACAAAGAGTGGCAAGACGCACTACAACTCACCTTAGACCAAATCCTTCCAGAAGCTTTTGCAGTGGTCAAGGAAACCTGTCGCCGCTTTGTGGGGAAAGAGTGGACTGCTGGTGGCGCACAAATCCGCTGGGACATGGTTCCCTATGATGTACAGATGGTGGGTGGAATTGTCTTGCACAAAGGACGAATCGCCGAAATGAAAACGGGGGAAGGGAAAACCTTGGTGGCTGTTGCACCGGTTTACCTCAATGCACTCTCTGGACGCGGCGTACACCTTGTGACGGTTAACCCCTATCTCGCACAACGCGACATGGAGTGGATGCGCCCCATTTTTGAGTTCCTCGACCTCAAAGTGGGCTGTATAGACATGCACGAACCCCATTCCGAAGCGCGTAAAGTGGCCTATGATGCCGACATCACGTATGGAACAAATAATGAGTTCGGCTTCGATTACCTGCGGGACAATTCCTTTGTGGTCGAACCCGATCACCTGATGCAACGTGCGCATAACTTCGCTATTGTGGACGAAATTGATTCGGTTTTGATTGACGAAGCTCGGACACCCCTTATTATTTCAGGTCCTGTTCCACAAGCCACTGAAGGCCAATTTGCGCAATACAAACCATTTGTTCAAAAATTGGTTGAAGCCCAAACCCGCCTCGTCGCACGGTTTGTGTCGGAAGCGGACAAACTTCTCGCAGCCAAAAAAACAGACGAAGCAGGCTTAGCATTATTGCGAGCACATCGTGGATTCCCCAAAAACAAAGCCTTGGCCAAACTCAAAACAGAGTCTGGCATCGCCCCATTGCTCCAAAAAACCGAGTACTTTTATCTTCAGGACAATGCCAAACGGATGCCTGAAGTGGATGAAGCCCTATATTATGCAGTGGACGAGAAAAACCACTCGATCGAAATGACGGAGTTGGGGCATAAATTTGTGGCACAGATTGCAAACCACGACGAAAATTTCTTTGTGCTTCCGGACGTGGGGGAAGGTATTGCCCGTATCAATGCCGAAATTACCGCCGGACTTGCGGAAAAAGAAGGCGAATGGGCGCATTTAGAAGGTGATGAACGGGACGTCAAACGGCGTGAAGCCCTTCGTCGTTCAGAGCTTGACCGCCAAGAAAAAGAAAGACAGCTGTATGCAGAAGTCTCTGAAAAGGCCGACCGAATCCATGCCATTAACCAATTACTCCGGGCTTATACGTACTACGAAAAAGATGTCGAATACATTGTAGAGGAAGACAAAATCCTGATCGTGGATGAGCAAACAGGCCGTGTCTTGCCCGGTCGTCGTTATTCGGATGGCTTACATCAAGCCATCGAGGCCAAAGAAAACGTTAAGGTGCAAGCAGCTACCCAGACCTATGCCACCATTACGCTGCAAAACTACTTCCGGATGTATGCCAAACTTGCAGGTATGACTGGAACCGCCGAGACCGAATCTGCCGAGTTCTTCTCGATCTATAAATTAGAAGTCAACGTCATTCCAACAAACCGCCCCATTACCAGAAAGGATTTAGAAGATTTGGTCTTCAGAACCAAACGCGAAAAATACAATGCGGTTTTGGACAAAATTGCCGATTATCAGCAACGCGGACAACCTGTACTTGTGGGGACAACCTCTGTAGAAGTTTCCGAAATGCTCAGCCGCTTGCTTACCCGTAAAGGCATAAAACACAATGTCTTGAATGCAAAGGTGGATCGTGCCAAAGCCGAAGCGCTCATTGTGGCCGAGGCCGGACAAACGGGCGCTGTAACCATTGCAACCAACATGGCTGGACGGGGGACGGACATTAAGTTGGCTCCGGGAATCTCGAATCTGGGTGGTCTCGCCATTCTGGGGACGGAGCGACACGAAAGCCGCCGCATTGACCTCCAGTTGCGCGGACGTTCGGGACGGCAAGGAGATCCGGGCGAAAGCCAATTTTACGTCTCGTTGGAGGACGACCTCATGCGGTTATTTGGACATGACCGCACGGCAAAAGTCATGGACAAAATGGGGATGGAGGAAGGCGAGGTCATTACCCACCCTTGGGTCACAAAGAGTATCGAACGGGCACAAACCAAGGTTGAACAAAACCACTTTAGTACCCGGAAGCGTCAACTGGAGTTTGACGACGTATTGAATGCGCAGCGCCATGTAATCTATGACCGACGGATGCACGCCCTGAAAGGAGAACGGTTGCGCGGCGACATCCTGCAAATGCTACAAGACTTATGCGATGATATTGCTCAACGTTATGTAGCCAATAAAGATTATGACGGCTTGCGAGATGAAGTCTTACGTCAGTTTGCACTTGTTATAGAATTGGATTCCGTAGCATTCAACAGCATTAGCGAGAAAGCCCTATCACAGACTATTTTTAAACAGGCAGAGCGTACATACCATGCCAAACGCCAACTACTGGCAGAAAATTTCTTGCACGGCGTGCAGAATATGCTCCAAAATGCTACCGAGAGGCCCGAAAAAATCGTGGTGGACTTTTCCGACGGGCGCAAAATTTTGCGTGTGGTGGTAGATGTTGAGCAAATCTTGGCCACACATGGGCAAGAGGTAAACGACGCTTTGGAACGCTCGGCCATTCTATCCACCATAGATGACAGGTGGGTAGAACACCTCCGCGAATTAGACGACCTAAAAGAAGGTATTTATTTACGGGCTTATGGCCAAAAGGATCCCTTGGTTGAATACAAGGTAGAAGCTTTTAGCCTTTTTACGGAATTATTGAACGATCTAAATGAACAAGTTTTGAGCATTGTTTTTAGGTCTGGCCTGCTTGTGCAAGAACGCGAACGTGCGGAAAATGTAAGAAGAAACACGCGATTGGATAGTAAACGGGCAAAAGCCACCCATCAACAAGCCGCAAGTGGCTATGGCGCTGGCTCGGACGACATGTATAAAGAAGGTCAGGCCAAAGAAGACCCCACCGTAAAGCAAGCACCCATCGTCCGAAACAAAGAAGATAAGGTTAGCAGGAACGACATTGTGAAGGTCATGAATCCTACAACTGGAGAAGTGGTGGAAATGAAATACAAAAAGGCACAGCAAATGATCCAAAAAGGCTGGAGCCGTGTTCGATAATACCTTGAACGGATCGAAAAGGCGTACATGACGTGCGCCTTTTTTCGTTGCGTCATCGCGATCTTGGCAGGCGTTTGACGGTTCACGAGAAGCCGTTTATCCGTCAATGGACAATAGATGCCTTCAGCGCATCGTTCTTGTGATCTCGTTCTTGCCAAAATCTCACCAATGCGTTGAACCTCATCTTATGTTAACCCATAAAATTGATCCACCTCAACCACGCAGACCGCTCATAAAAGACCTTCGGAGAACGCTTCGCTTGGGTTTATTTTTCTTTGCGACTTCAATTTTGGTACGCCTTTTCTTTTTTGTACCCTTTGCCGTTTCTTCCTCCTCGATGGCATATAGCCTGCTCAAAGGCGATTATATTTTGGTCTCCAAGATTGCTTATGGGTCTCGAATGCCGCTTTCTGTCACGATTCCATTTACGGACTGGGTGATCAAAGAAGACTTTTTCCCCTATCTACGATTTTCAGGTTTGGGACAAATACAGCGAAACGACATCATTGTTTTTAATTTTCCACCAGAAAATCGCGCAACCGACCTAAAAACGCCTTATGTAAAGCGGGTTCTGGGCATGCCGAACGACTCGCTACGCATCAAGGCGAAAGACCTCTACATCAATGGCAAACTTCTCCCCTTGACCCCATTACAAGCCCAAGACTGGCTTGTGACATTAGTGGATGAAGACACCGTGATTCCGCCCGCACGAATCGAAGCATTAGACCTTACTGTTCGCTACCGAACCGCTTCAAACGCTATCTTGGTTTCTGCCTCGGTGGCAGCCATAGAAGTTTTGAGAGAACTGCCCTATGTCACCTCCGTAGCGCCCTACGTCCGAGAATCCATCTCCGACAAATTGTTTCCATCTGGGCTTGGTTTTGCTCAAGACAACTACGGCCCCATCTATATCCCGAAAAAAGGCGAAACCATAGCCATTACCCCAAAAAACTGGCCCATGTACAGCGCCATTCTTTCACACTTTGAAGGTCTTGAAGCGGTTACGTGGAAAGACGAAACATTGTGGATTGCAGGAAAAAGGGTTTCTCGATATACCTTTCGGCAAAATTATTATTTTGTCTTAGGCGATAACCGTGATGCGTCTTCCGATAGTAAGTTTTGGGGCTTTGTTCCCGAAGATCACATTATTGGAAAAGCAACGCGCATTTTGTTTTCGTCAGATTCGCAAATAGGAATCCCAAGAATGGAGCGTATCTTCCAAGCAATTGAGTAACCGGACGTGCAACATTTTTTTGGAATTGCGTAATCCAGAAAAGTTTGTTCTACATCCATAAATCTTCTTCTCCCCGATGTCAACCCCAAATAAAACCCAAGCTCCGACCATCTCACGGCGCCAACAGCGCGAGAAGGACAAAAAACAGCCTAAAAAAACTGTCCTACGAGAGTGGTTAGAGACCATAGTATTCGCAGTTACCTTTGTGGTCATTTTCCGAAACATGCTTTTCGGTTTCTTTGTCGTTCCAACCCCATCTATGGAGGGCGAGGTCATGGCTGGCGAGTATATTGTATCTTCAAATTTGCATTATGGACCACGATTGCCCATGACGCTGGGCATACCCTTAATCAACATCCCGATAAAAGCCCTCCAATTCCCTTACTACCGTCTGCCCGGCTTTAGTAGTATCAAACGGGGTGATGTGGTCATTTTTAATCTACCACCCGAAGAAAACGTGGTGGACTACAAAACGCCCTATCTAAAACGCTTAATTGGGATGCCCGGAGATTCACTCCAAATCATCAATAAACAAGTATTCATCAACAAAAAAAAGCTCAACCAACCACTTAACATGCAGCAAAAGTGGACCATCAACTA
Source organism: Rhodothermia bacterium (assembly GCA_017303715.1). Classification (GTDB taxonomy): domain Bacteria; phylum Bacteroidota; class Rhodothermia; order Rhodothermales; family UBA2364; genus UBA2364. The sequence goes on from JAFLBZ010000033.1 coordinate 45,185, forward strand.
TCAGGATGGGAACCGCACCACATTAGAAGATGATCTAACTTGGAACGATGCCCAAAAGATGATCCAAGCGGGGTACATCAACTCCGTAACACCAGCAATCTACGAAAAAGAAGTGGCCATGCCGAACGTCATGTTCCCGAAAGGCAATAATTGGAACCCACATCAATTCGGCCCCGTTTGGATTCCCAAAGCCGGAAGTACCATTACCCTAACGGATCAGAACTGGCTCATGTTCTATCGGGTTATTACGAAATACGAAGGGCATACGTTAACATACTTGGGCAACAACCAATTCGAGATTGATGGCCAAAAAACCAATCGCTATACCTTCAAAATGAATTATTATTGGATGATGGGCGATAACCGAGACAACTCCGAAGACAGTCGTTTTTGGGGCTTTGTTCCGGAAGACCATATTGTGGCGAAAGCTATTTTTGTCTTGTTTTCTTGGGACTTAGAAAAAGGAAGGCCACGTTTTGATCACTTTTTCAGGATCATCAAAAACGAGCTTTAAGAGGCTAATGTAGTAAAGGCCGAAATAAAGGGCAAGGGCTTCTGTTCTTGCCCTAATTGTCTATCAGCGATAAGCGTAATGGGTAGATCGCCAAATATTTTCTTGAGGTTAACCACCAAATCAGCAGTCACAACCGACTTGTCTCCCCTCCAACGAACCGTCAGTTCTATACTTTTATCAAGCTGTTGATAAAGCGAGAAGGCCACGATAGGCCAATAACGCAAGACTTTTGCGACATCCGCCTCATTGACCCTTGCACCGTTTTTGTGGAAAAGCGGAACTGGCTTTCGACCACTTAAGCCCACAAGTCGTGGTAAATGAACGCCACAAGAACACACACCATGAAAAAATTGGACATGATCTCCCGTCCGGTAACGCAATAAGGGTAAAAAATCATTTCCTCCACCTGTTACTGTAACCTCGCCCCAAGCACCATCGGCCACATGAAAACCATTTTCGTCCAAAACCTCAACATAGAGATCAGGCATAAAAACATGAAACCCTGCTCCTTTGGGGCAGGCAAAGGCTATTGGGCCAGTTTCGTTCATGGCATAAAAATCTACGACGGGGCACAAAAACCGTGTTTCGAGGGCTTCTTTCAAGGACTCTGGCAGCTTTAGGGCTGTGGACGCCAGAGCGACCGGCGTAAGCGGCAGGTCTAACCGCAACAACTCGGCAAAAGAGATGGGATCTCCCGTCAAAACAGGAGGGTTATACTTGGTTAGAAAAAGGTCACGGTCGGATTCGTTGCGCCAAGCATTTTTATGCAAATTGACTTTGAGATGAATGCTGTTGCCCCACGTACTAAGCAAGGCCCCATAGATAACCGTATGGTGTTGGGCGCAAATTAGCATATTCCCAACTTCTCCGGCTTTAAAATCTGGCTTTACACCGTGTTGTTCAAAACAAAATTGAAGTGCTACTTGGTAAAGGGCGGCGGCATAGGGCGTTTTGGGAATTAATAAGGGATGACCAGTGGTTCCTGAACTTCCATAGATCATCATTTGGTTATACGGAACATCCTCTGCCACCCAATTCGATAGGTCATTAACCAAGTCTGATCGGTTAGCAGTTGGTAACTCAGACCAATGTTCTTGCGGAAGAAACCCAATCGGAATCCGTTGTCGAAATGCGCTCGAAACCAGTCTTTTTCTCCACAACCAAGGCCACAACCAATTTGGGGGTGTTTTGTGAGAGCCGTGTAAATTCTCCCGTAGAGAATCTTTAAACAGCGTCAATCGTGCATGATCGGCAACTTCTAAGCGGTCTGAACAAGAAAAATTCCATACAGGCGCGCAAGCATCAGCAAGCACATCCGTCAAGCTCTTTTGCAAAAAATCGTCAGCCACCGGAGTCTTTACAGTCATATTGTGGGTTTGTTCGAGGTTATCGTAAACGGCAAAAGAAGCCCTCCAATGTCTCCCCTTTACCCACAAATTAGGGTTATTTGAGCAAATTAACCGATCTTACTTGGGATTGCGTGGCGCTATTTGCGCGAATAAAGTAAAGGCCATTCGCAAGTCCCGTTGCATCAAAAGTAAACACCTTTGTTTCTTGCGCAGTCAGAGTTCCTTTATAGAAAGTGGTCACCTTTCGCCCCAAAACATCATAAACGGCCACCTCTACGTATTCGCTCTGGTTTGTGGTGAGTGTGAAACGGGTACTGGGGTTAAATGGATTCGGATAGGGTGGCGTAAGTACAAATCCCTTTGGCTGTTCTTCAGCCTCCGTCGAGACCAAAATGGCTTTGTTCACCGCAGACAACGCATCAATCCTGCCGTAACCAAAGGTTGGATTGGGAACTTGTGTTCCGGGAACACCTCCACATGCTTCATTGGCAACAAGCGTTGTTGCGGAATCTTTTATGATTTGCTCAATTTCATCTACTTTTCCAGCAAGTTTAGGATTAGCAGAAATCATGAGTGCCACCAACCCAACCACATGCGGCGCGGCCATACTGGTTCCACTAAAAGCGGCATATCCTCCATTTCGGATGCTTGAACGCACATTGTGTCCGGGAGCGGCAATGTTCGGCTTCATACGGCTGCTCCCGTCTATTGTCACCACACCACGTGAACTAAAGGATGCCGCTTCGTCATTTATATTGGTGGCCGCGACACTGAAGGCTTTTTCAAAAATCGCTGGTCCATATTTTACCGTACTACATGATGGCCCCGAATTTCCGGCGGAGACCACCACTACCACCCCAGAACTACGGAGATTGTTTATAGCGGTCTCAAAAGGAATAAGTTCTGAAAGCGTGGGACAACCTTCTTCGGGAGCACAGTACCATGAGTTATTGATCACATGAGGTGCTTTTGCCGGATCAGGATTTTGGCCATTAACATCCGTTGGGGCAAGCATCCACTGGAAACACGCCAAGTACGAGGACGGCGCGCCCCAGCCGCGTTCCATGTTCCGACAAGCCACCCACTTGGCTTCCGGCGCCATACCAATAATATTTTCACCATCCAAACCAACCATAGTCCCCATTGTATGCGTACCGTGATTGTCGTCATCACAAGGCACTTTAATATCTAAACCACAAGGATTGGCTCCTGTCGGGTTAAGCGGGCTATTTTGCTTTACGCCATCGTACCAATTGTAATTATGCACCACATTCGCACCATCCCAGCCTCGGTATTGGCTTTTAATCGCAGGATGATCCCACATAAACCCCGTATCCAATCCCCCAACTACGGCGCCCTTTCCTTTAATCCCCAATGTCCAAACTTTGTCTGCTTGGGTCTTAGAAATGCCCCATTCTATGCCCGAAGGCGGGGAAATCGGCTCCATCCGAATTTTCACCATACGAATCCCTGCACGATTACTGGTTATTTTTGCCACTCCTACATACGTTGAGAGATGCAATAACTGTTCTTGGCTCACGGTGGCGGACACCGCATTTACGATCCAAAAAGAGGTAAAAGAAATCTCTTGGTGGGCAAGCCATGTACGAATAGGCTGTTGACGTTGATCCGCATCGAGCCGTAACCGTGCATATGCCATTTCCGCCTTCAGATGCTTGCTGGGCAACACGTTTAAGTCCGATAAATCAAGTTTTGAATCCAAATGGATCAAGACCTCCGCCAAGCCATCTTCTTGCACGTCCAACCAAGCAGCGTCTGAAATCTTTGCATGGGGAGATTGACCAAAAAGCGCAGGGACAGTAAACAACAAAAGTGCAAATATTCGCACGGCTTGGGTTCTAATTTGGTTCAAATACATAAATTAATCAGAGAAAGTTTTAAAGTTTGCCGCATCGGAGTGTCAGAAAGTAAAGGTCAAAAACGAAAATGTTGCGGTGCAGAGATCACACTTTTGCAAATTTCCAGCCAAGTTTTTGTTAATTAAGCCCTTGTTGATGAAGTAAGCATGAAGCACAATTCATTCATCGTCTTTTGAATTTGTTTTACAGTTCTTCATTGGCCTATCTTACATATATATCAACCCCCATAAGACCAGCAGTCTATTTTTCGTAATCCTTCACCGATGGGCCAATGTACCAAAAGTTATATGGCTTGTCCAAAAAACGTGAATTTTATGGTATTATCCCGAATTTTGTCTGCTCTTAGTTTGGTTGTGTTGGTGGCAAATGCAAGCGTTGGAAGTGCATCTGCCGCTGTTGTCGAAACAAGTCGTTCAGTTGAAAGATTGGTAATGGAAATGCCCGGCCCTAAACCGATGCCGATCTCTCGTGCCAAGGCCATGCTTCGTGCAATGCCTGATAAATGGCGCGGCGTTCCGTATCGCTTTGGGGGAACTTCCCGGCGTGGCATAGACTGCTCGGCTTTCGTACAACAAGTGGTGCAAGATGTTTTTGACGTTGCAGTCCCACGCAATACAAGTGGACAATCAGGAGCAGGTGAACGTGTTTCCAGAAGCCAACTACAACCCGGCGATCTGATTCTTTTTTCCTCCCGCTACAGCAGCAGTGGCCGCCATGTGGGTATTTATGTGGGCGATAACGAATTCCTTCACATTTCTTCCACCCGCAACCGTGTGGTTATTGCCAACTTAGACAGCTACGGCAATTCTCCCGGCCTTCGTTTTTCACAAGCACGCCGCGTGGTGAAACTGGATGCCGATGAACCTAACTTTGAATTGCCAGAAGATACCAACCCATTCACACTCCCGATGATTGCTACCAAAACCATGCAACGGGTCGTGCTCGCAGGAAATACTGCTTTCTAAATATTTAGATTTTTTAGACGCTGGAAGAGATCGTTCATCTGTAGATGGGCGATCTTTTTTTGTCTAAAGACTGTAACTTATTTAGGCCAGATAGTGTGTTGTGCCCAAGGTGGAGCATCTTAGCTTTTTGTGTAAATGCCGTTGACAATTCAAGGGCAAATCCTTATCCTACCCATATGCTTACGCGATACCCAAATACAAACAACGTCCGCAAATACCATTCACAACACATCGTCCAAAAATAAAAAGCTGTAAAAATGGCCGTCACAGAAAGATATATTAATCCCTTTACGGATTTTGGATTCAAAAAACTGTTCGGAACGGAACTGAATAAAGACTTATTAATTGATTTCCTGAATGAGGTTATTCTGCCCAAACAAAAGAAAATTGCCGATCTAAAATATAGCAATAATGAACATATTGGACAAACTGCTTTAGACCGAAAGGCAATTTTTGACCTGTATTGTATCAGTTCGTTTGGTGAACGATTTATTGTTGAAATGCAAAAAGCCAAAC
>JAFLBZ010000034.1 GCA_017303715.1 Rhodothermia bacterium
CGAGATGCCCAGTTCCCTGGCCGAACAGAGCATGCCTGACGACTCGACGCCACGCACCTTGGCGACCTTGATCGCGAATCCACCCGGCAATTCGGCACCGGGGAGTGCGCACGGCACCTTGATGCCGCTCACCTCCGCCGCGATCGCGTCGAGCCGCGCGTCTCCGCCCTGGGTCTCCGCGGCGATCTTCACCGCGCGGTCGAACCAGTGCGCGACCCGTTCCATATGTGCTTCGGTAAGTCCGCGGCTGGTGATCGCGGGCGTTCCGAAGCGCACCCCGCTGGGATCGAAGGGCTTGCGGGGGTCGTAGGGCACGGTGTTGTAGTTCAGCTCGACGCCCGCGCGGTCGAGGGCCTTCGCGGCGATCTTGCCCGAGACCCCCTTGTTCGTGAGGTCCACGAGGAGGAGGTGGTTGTCGGTGCCGCCGCTCACGAGCGCGTAGCCCAGGCCCGCGAGGTGACACGCGAGGGTCTTCGCGTTCGCCACGACCTGCCGGGCGTACGCGCGAAACTCCTCCGTCGCGGCCTCGCGCGCGGCCACCGCGACGCCCGCGATGCTCGCCACGTGCGGCCCGCCCTGCAGGCCCGGGAACACCGCCTTGTCGATCGCCGCGGCGTTCTTCGCGCCCGTGAGGATCATCCCCCCGCGCGGACCGCGAAAGGTCTTGTGCGTGGTGGACGTGATCACGTCGGCGTGGCCCACGGGGGAGGGGTGCGCGCCGCCCGCGATGAGCCCCGCGATGTGCGCGATGTCCGCGACCAGCGTGGCGCCCACCTCGCGGGCGATCTCGCCGAAGGCCGCGAAGTCCCAGGTGCGCGGGTACGCCGTGCCGCCGCAGAAGATCAGCCGGGGCTTGTGCTCGTGCGCGAGCCTGCGCACCTCGTCGAGGTCGATGCGGTGGTCGTCGCGCCGCACCGAGTAGGGGACCGACTTGAACCACGCGCCGGTCACCGACACGGGCCAGCCGTGGGTGAGGTGGCCGCCGTGCGGGAGCCCGAGGCCCATCACGGTGTCGCCGGGCTTCGCGAAGGCCATGTACACCGCGAGGTTCGCGGGGGAGCCGGAGTAGGGCTGCACGTTGGCGTGCTCGACGCCGAAGAGGGCCTTCACGCGCTCGCGGGCGAGCTCCTCGATGGGGTCGATGTTCTGCTGGCCCTCGTAGTAGCGCTTGCGGGGGTAGCCCTCGGCGTACTTGTTCGAGAGGGTGCTCCCGCAGGCTTCGAGCACCGCGCGGGACGCGTAGTTCTCGCTCGGGATCATCCGCAGCGAGTCGCGCTGACGGAGGTCCTCGGCGTGCACGAGGGCGGCGATCTCGGGGTCGCTCGCGGCGAGGTCGGGGTCACGAAGGGTGCTCATGGCGGCGCATTCTTGGGGCGAGACCGCGGGGAGCACAAGCGCGCGTCGTTGACCGTGCGGCCGCGAGGGTGTATCCCCGCCGCCCCTATGATCTCCGACTCTCGCAACGTGTTAGAGGAACTCGGTCGCCGGGCCGAGAACCTCGGGAGGCATCTTTGACCTCCCGAGGTTGAAGAAGCGCATCGAGGAGCTCGACGCCCAGAGCACCCGCCCCGGGTTCTGGGACGACCAGATCACATCGCAGAAGCTCCTGAAGGAGCGCGCCGACAAGGAGACGATGGTCAAGGCCGTCGAGGCCCTCCTGACCGACGTGAAAGACGCCTCGGAGCTCCTGGAGCTCGCGGCGCTGGAGAACGACGACGCCGTGGCGAAGGAGGTCGACGCCTCCCTCCCGGGCCTCGAGGTCCGGTGTCGCAAGCTGGAGCTCGACCAGATGCTCTCGGAGCCCGAGGACAAGGTCGACGCCATCCTTGAGGTGAACGCCGGCGCCGGCGGCGTCGACGCCATGGACTGGTGCGAGATGCTCCTGCGCATGTACACGCGCTGGTGCGAGGCGCGCGGGTTCACGGTCAAGCTCCAGGACGTGACCGAGGGCGAGGAGGCCGGGCTCAAGAGCGTGGCGATCCACATCTCCGGGCCCAACGCCTTCGGGTACCTCAAGGCCGAGAACGGGGTCCACCGCCTCGTGCGCATCTCGCCCTTCGACTCCAACGCCCGGCGGCAGACGGCCTTCGCCGCGGTGTGGGTGACCCCCGACCTCGACGAGGACATCGACGTCGAGGTGAAGGACGCCGACTGCGAGTGGGACACCTTCCGCTCCGGCGGCAAAGGGGGGCAGAACGTGAACAAGGTCGAGTCCGCGGTGCGCGTGGTGCACAAGCCCTCGGGCATCGTGGTGAAGTGCCAGAGCGAGCGCTCGCAGCTCGAGAACCGGCGCATCGCCCTCAAGACCCTGAAGAGCAAGCTCTACGCGATGGAGAAGCAGCGCCGCGAGGAGGCCTTCAAGGGCAAGTTCGAGGCGAACAAGACCGACATCGCGTTCGGCCACCAGATCCGCTCGTACGTGCTCGCGCCCTACCAGCTCGTGAAGGACCTTCGCACCGAGCACGAGACCGGCAACGTGAACGGCGTGCTCGACGGCGACCTCGACCCCTTCATCGAGGCCTACCTCCTCGACTCCATGAAGAAGCGCGTCGCGACCGCGAAGGCGTGACCCCGCTCTCCCCCTCTATTCTCCTCACGGATGAGACGCCCATGACCGAAGCACACCGGACCATCGAGGAGGTGCGCCGCGCGAAGGCGGAGTCCTGGCGCGCCCGAGGCTTTCTCCCCTTCGGGAACGACCCCGGCGCCCTGGACCCGATCTCTTCGCTCCACGCCGCGCACAAGGACCACGACGCCCCGACCCTCGACCGCGACCACGCGGGCCTCACCTACCGCGTGGCCGGGCGGGTCATCGCCCTGCGCGACACGGGCAAGCTCGCGTTCATCAAGCTGCGCGACGGCAGCGGCGAGGTGCAGCTCTTCTGCTCCGCGCGGGACATGGGCGACGGCTTCGGGGCGCTCAAGGACGTGGACATCGGCGACGTGGTGCTCGCCGAGGGCCGCCCGATGCGCACGCGCACCGGCGAGCTCTCGGTGATGGTGCGGGGCTTTCGCCCGCTCACCAAGGCCTACCTCCCGCTGCCGAGCGAGTGGTTCGGGCTGGGCGAGGTCGAGACGCGCTACCGCCAGCGGTACGTGGACCTCATCGCGAACTACCCCGACGTGCAGAGCGTCTTTCGCGCGCGCTCGCTGATCACCCGCGCGCTGCGCGAGTGGTTCGACGCGCGGGACTTCATCGAGGTCGAGACCCCCACGCTGAGCACCATCCGCGGGGGCGCCACGGCGAAGCCCTTCTCCACGCACCACAACGCGCTGGACATGGACCTCTTCATGCGCGTGGCGCCCGAGCTCTACCTCAAGCGGCTCATCGTGGGCGGCCTGGAGCGGGTCTACGAGATCGGCCGGGTGTGGCGCAACGAGGGGATCTCCACGAGGCACAACCCCGAGTTCACCATTCTCGAGTTCTATCAGGCCTACGCGACCTACCAGGTGTTGATGGATGAGACCGAGGACCTCATCCACCACGTGGACAAGCGGGTGCTCGAGCGCTTCCCGCAGTTCGCCGAGTCGCGCACGTTCACCTTCGAGCACCCGTGGAAGAGGGTCCGCATGCTCGACGCGATCACCGCGGCGCTGGTCAAGCGGCACGCCAGGCTCGCAGAGCTCTGGGACCAGGGGGCCTCGCTCATCCGCTGGGAGCACCTGCGGAGCGAGTGCGCCTCGGACCCGGTGGTCACCCGCGAGGAGCAGCAGTACCTCTACAAGTGCAGCACGCCGGGCGAGCTGATGTTCGCGCTCTACGAGGTCTTCGCGGAGCCGCACCTCACCGACGACTACCGCGCGGACGACGGGGTGCGCTCGGTGCCGGTGTTCATCACCGACCACCCCCTCGACACCTCCCCCCTCGCGCGCCGCAAGGACTCGGACAAGCAGGCGAAGGAGTACGGGGACTCGTTCCCGGTGGCGCTCACGGACCGCTTCGAGCTCTTCGTGGAGGGCCGCGAGCTCGCCAACGCGTTCTCCGAGCTCAACGACCCGGACGACCAGGCCTCGCGCTTCAACGGCCAGCTCGCCAACCGCGCGAAGGGCGACGAAGAGGCCATGGACTACGACGCGGACTACATCCGCGCGCTCTCCTACGGGATGCCCCCCACCGCGGGCTTCGGCCTCGGGGTCGACCGCCTGGTCATGCTGATCACCGGGCAGAAGAGCATCCGTGACGTGATCCTCTTTCCGCTGCTCCGGCCCGAGTCGGTGTCTGGGACGTAGAACGCTCCGAGGAGGTGCCGCGCGATGGGTCTCGACCTGCTGATCGTCTGGCTCATCGTCCGCAAGCTCAAGGGCCGCGCGCAGGTCGCGGTCTACCTCCTCTGGATGGCGCTGTGCCTCGCCCTCGCGGTCTTCGAGGTGCGGTACTCGTTCAAGCTCGTTCGGCCGGGGCTCGACCCCACGCCCCCCCTGGCGGTGATCCTCCTGCGCGTGGGGGCCATCGTCGCCGTGCTGGAGGCGTACTTCCTCTCCACGCTCGTGTGGATGCCCCGGCTCTTCGACCGCATGGAGCGCCTCCCCGCGGAGGTGCTCATCGCGGTCCGTCAGCTCCGCTCGCGCAAGAGCGGGTTCCTCACCGCGATCTCGTTCCTCGCGTTCCTGGGCGTTGGCCTCGGGTCCTTCGCGCTCTGCATGACCATCGCGATCATGGGGGGCTTCGGCAACGACCTGAAGACCAAGATCCTGGGCAACAACGCCCACGTGGTGGTCGACCGCGAGCGGGGAGGATTCTCCGGCTGGCGTCCCCTGCTCGAACGCATCCGTCGGGTGCCCGAGGTCTCTGTCGCCACGCCCCTCGTGCAGGGGGAGGTGATGGTGACCTCGCAGACCAACCTCAGCGGGGTGATCCTTCGCGGGATCGATCCGTCTGCGGTGGGTAGCGTGTTGAATCTACGGAGGGACCTCATTCGCGGGAGGGTGGAGTACCTCGCGGACCCCTCGCGCCTGGACAACCTTCATCCCCTGGAGCGCCGCCCGGTGAGCGCCCGCGGCGAGGAGGACATCGTCGCCGGGGGAGGGCCCAGCCCCGCCCGACCGCCGTCCCCTGCTTCATTGGGCACACCCGTTCAGGGCAATGGCCTGGGCGCGCCGACGGACGTGCTCCCTGGGATCATCGTGGGGCGCGAGCTCGCGTCGAACCTGCACCTCGCGGTGGGTGATGAGGTGCGGGTGGTCTCGCCCTACGGCTCGATGGGCCCCCTCGGGCCCATCCCCAAGACGAAGCTCTTTCGCGTCGCCGGGATCTTCTATTCAGGGATGTACGAGTACGACACCAAGTACGCGTACATCACCATCCCCGTGGCGCAGCGGTTCTTCAACCACCGCGACGACGCCATCACCGCCATCGAGGTCCGCCTCACGGACGTGGACCGCTCGGACGACGTGCTCGCCGCGATCCGCCCGATGGCCCGCGGGATGAACCTCCGCGTGCGCGACTGGAAGGAGCTCAACCAGAACCTCTTTCGCGCGCTCAAGCTGGAGAAGCTCATGATCTTCCTGCTCCTCACGGTGGCGATCATCGTGGCGAGCTTCTCCATCGTGGCCACCCTCCTGCTCCTCGTGACCGAGAAGGGGAGGGAGATCGCCGTGCTCAAGGCCATGGGCGCGAGCGACGGGTTCATCACCCGGGTGTTCCTCGCCGTGGGCGGCCTCATCGGGGTGGTGGGCTCCTCGCTCGGGACCTCCGGCGCGCTGATCGTGGCGCTCGCCGCGAAGCGCGTCGGCATCCCCCTGGACCCCGAGGTGTATTACATCGAGCGCCTCCCGGTGATCATCGCCCCGTGGGACTTCGCGCTGGTGTTCGTCACCGCGGTGCTCATCTGCCTCGCGGCCGCGGCCTTCCCCGCGTGGCTCGCGGGACGTCTCCGCCCCGTCGAGGGGCTCCGCTTCGATTGATGGGAGTCGCGCACGATGTCTGAAAAGAGCCTGGTGGAGGTCCGCGGCGCGACGAAGTCGTATGACCACGAGGGCAAGCAGCTCGACGTGCTCAAGGGCATCGACCTCACCATCGAGGCCGGGGAGATGGTGTCCATCGTCGGCGCGAGCGGCGCGGGCAAGAGCACCCTCCTGCACCTCATCGGCACCCTCGACATGCCCTCGCAGGGCGCGGTGCTCCTCGACGGCGTCGACGTGACGAAGATGAGCTCGTCGCGGGTGGCCGCGCTGCGCAACCGCACCATCGGGTTCGTGTTCCAGTTCCACCACCTCCTGCCCGAGTTCAGCGCGCTGGAGAACGTGATGATGCCCGGGATGATCTACGGAGAGATCCCGCGGGCGCAGCTCCAGGCGCGCGCGGCGAAGCTCCTCGACGAGGTCGGCCTCGGGCACCGCCTCTCGCACCGCCCGGGCGAGCTCTCGGGGGGAGAGCAGCAGCGCGTGGCCCTCGCGCGGGCCCTGGTGCTGGAGCCCAAGCTCCTCCTCGCCGACGAGCCCACGGGCAACCTCGACACGGCCAACAGCGCCGCGATCCACGCCCTCTTCCATGAGCTCAACCGGGTCCACGGGACGACCATGGTGATCGTCACGCACAACCCCGAGCTCGCGAAGAGCATCCCCCGCGTGGTCACCATGGTTGACGGGCGCATCGAGCGTGACGAACATGTAGGGTGACGCTCCGCCCTGGCTCTGTCAGAAAGGACCGCCGTGAGGTCCGCGCGACTGATCCCCCCCATCGCCCTCGCGCTGCTCGCGTGCGACGGCCCCGCACCGACGCTCGCGCGAGACCTCGCGTGCGCGGAGCGGGCGTCGGGGGTGTACTGCGAAGGAGCGGTCGCGATCCATAACACGATTATGGTTTTTCTGTTGACAAAAGTATGCTATCTAATTCTACATCTCCTTTAATTTTTTATTTACTTGAATATGGATATGGTTTTGAAAGATTTCCAACTAATTATGATTTGCGTACTTTACTACGAGCATTTTTAGAGTTCGTTAATGATGACGAAATAATTACATATGATATTACAGAAGTTGTTGATGTTTATTATAATACAATAGATGAGAAACAAATATATGATGAAATTGTAAATATTTACACATACGAATTTGAAATAGGTGATAAATTTATAATACTTACAGAAGGAACAACTGATATTTACATGCTTGAAAATTCATTAAAATTACTTTATCCTCATTTAGTCGAGTTTTATTCATTTATGGATTTTGGAAATTCAAATGCTTCTGGAAGTGCAAGTTCATTAGTAACAAGTATAAAATCATTTATAGGAGCAGGTTTTAAAAATAAAATTATTGCTATTTTTGACAATGATACAGCAGCAGAAGAAGCAAAACGTGGACTTGCAAAAACAAAAATACCAGATAATATTAAAATATTAAATTATCCAAACTTAAAATTTGCAGAAAATTATCCAACAATTGGTCCAACTGGTGAAAGTACTTTTAATGTTAATGGTTTAGCAGGAAGTATTGAAATTTATCTTGGTGAAGAAACGTTAACAAAAAATGGCAAATTTATACCTGTACATTGGAAGGGATACAACCAAAGTCTAAATAAATATCAAGGTGAAATATTAGAAAAAGAAGAAATTCAAAATAAATTTAAAATCAAAATTGAAAAATGTAGAGAGAATGCAAAATTGATAAACGAATATGATTGGTCAGGGATTAAAGAAATATTTAAAGTTATATTTAACGCTTTTAATTGATAAAATTAATAAAATAAAATGCCCATAACATATGTTAGTCGATAATTGCCGGCTTTCGTGCCAAGTTGATACTTTGGTGCTTTTAACGAACCGAAGTGCTAAATTGATACGAAAGTGCTGTAAATCCGGCAACTACGGCTACCATTTTTCGTTACCGCCAATGCTAAGAAACCGTAAACACACAAAAATTCGTAACTTTGAAGAATGGAATATTGGGAAGAAATAAATAAAAAACTGAAACCTTGGATTGACACTGATTTGAACAAAACAGTGGTTGACCTTTTTGCGGGCTGCGGTGGACTTTCCCTTGGTTTTGAAGCTAATGGGTTTAAAACTATTGGCTATGAAATGGATGAACAAGCAACGAATACTTACAACAAAAATTTAATTGGAGAGTGCTTCAACCAAAAGCTGACAGTTGAAACAATATATCCGAAAGCTGATATCGTGATTGGTGGCCCACCTTGCCAACCATTTAGTGTTGGTGGAAAACAACTTGGCTTAAAAGATTCAAGGGATGGATTTCCGATTTTTCTGTCAGCAATAAGACAGCTAGACCCAGAAGTGTTGCTTTTTGAAAATGTTCGTGGAATGCTTTACAAGAATAAGTGGTATTTAAAAGAAGTAATTGAAGAACTTGAAAATTTAGGTTATTACATCAATTACGCCCTTTTAAATGCTGTAAACTATAAAGTTCCACAAAACAGAGAACGAGTTATTGTTATTGGCTCAAAACAGAAAATCAATCTTCCTAGAAAAAGTAACCGAATAGTAACCGCAGGTCAAGCCTTAGGAGAACTACCATTTGAGTTTAATGAAGATTCTAAATTTTTTACTGAATCTATGGATAGATACGTTGCTAACTATGAAAAAGCATCAAAATGTATTAATCCAAGAGATTTATATTTAGACAGACCAGCAAGAACTTTGACTTGCAGGAATTTAGCAGGTGCAACGGGAGATATGCACCGAGTGAAATTAAAAGATGGTCGCAGACGTAGAATCACGGTTCGAGAAGCTGCAAGACTTCAAAGTTTTCCTGATTGGTTCGAGTTTTCAGGAACGGAAACTCATCAATACAATCAAATTGGCAATGCTGTTGCCCCAAACTTCGCATATCATTTGGCTTTAAACATCAAAAGACATTTGATGGACGAATTAGAAAACCATTACACAATCACAGAAAACGAACAATTAAAATTATTTGAGAATGAAGCAGTATATCAGTCCCGATAAATCAAAATCTTTTAGCGAAAAAACACCACAGGTTCAGGAATTGATAAATACTACGCTTTATATCCTTGACACTTTTGGGATTCCTTTAGATGCCACGCCAAGAAGATTGGAAAGAATGGCAATTGCGTTTTTAGCAAGTGGCGACATTAAAAAAATTGCCGACTTCAAAAAAGCAAAAGATTTAAACAGCGGATACGCTCTCAAAACAAGGGATATTATCATTTATGTCAACAATCATTTTGCAGAAAATATAAGTTCAGGTTCTTATGATGACATTCGTAGAAAAGACCTAAAACTACTCACAGTAGCAGAAGTAGTTTTACAATCAAGCCCAAATTCAGCGACAAACGACTCAACTCGTGGTTATTCAATAAATCCAGCTTATGCTGAACTTCTCAGGAATTTTGGCTCAAAGGATTGGGAGAAAATAGTCTCTGAAAAATTAAAGAATATTGAACCGTTAAGCAAAAAACTGAAAAGAGAGAGAGAAATAGCAAAGGTTAATGTTACACTTCCTTCAGGTGGTGAACTGACCTTTTCGGCAGGAGGACATAACGACTTACAAAAAGCAATTATAGAAGACTTTTTACCAAGATACGGACACGGTGCGGAAGTGCTTTATGTAGGCGACACATCTGATAAATATCTTTATCTAGAAAAAGAGAAACTTGAAGAACTGAATTTTTTTGAGATTTCACACGAAGAGTTGCCAGATGTAATTGCCTATTCAAAGAAAAAGAATTGGCTCTATTTGATTGAAGCCGTTCACTCTTCGGGTCCGATAAGCGAGCTTAGACTAATTCAACTTCAAAAACTTACAAAGGACTGCAAAGCTGATATTGTTTATGTGACAGCATTTTTGAACAGAGCTAAGTTTAGGCAATTTATGACAGATATTGCTTGGGAGACAGAAGTATGGATAGCTGACAATTCAGACCATTTAGTGCATTTCAATGGAGACAAATTTCTCGGACCATATAAACCTGAATAAAAAAGCACTAGGCGGTAACAGGCGTTTGGCTCAATGGCGGACGAAGTGGTTAATTGAACATTCTACCTCGCATCAACTTTTGAGGTGTATTGACAGTTTTGTGCTCCGAAATCCGCCACTTCGCCAAGCCGCAAAACGTTATGCCCAATGCTATGACGACCGTGCAACAGACGAACATTGTAACTTGACATTAAACTTTTGTGTAAAACTTGACGACCAAACAGGACAGATTTAGCCCTTAAAAATATTAACTTAGCGACATCAATTTCAAGACAAGAATGAAGAAAAAATTAACGATAGAAACCTTAATAAAAGAAGCCCAAATTTTCTGTGCTGAACAATCCAAGTTTCAGCATAAAGAACTGTTTGGAGTAACTGACGGAAAAGCCGTTGGGACACTTATTGAACAGAAATTTCAAAAACACTTAAACGACAAATACGAAGTTACAATTGGTTCGTCTGCAAGTGGTATTGACTTGCCTTCTGACGACATTCAAACCGACATTAAAGTAACTTCAATAAAACAACCCCAATCATCTTGCCCATTCAAAGACGCAAAGCAAAAGGTATTCGGACTTGGATACAATCTTTTAGTTTTTGTTTACGACAAAACTGACGACCCAAAAACAAAAACAGCAAACCTAAACTTCGTTAGTTGTTCATTTGTTGCAAGAGAAAGAACAGCAGACTACACGACAACTTTCCGCTTGCGGGAAATGGTAAAAGACAAAGCCAATGAAGCTGACATCATTGCTTACTTGCAAGATAAAAATATCCCAGCAGACGAAATAACACTAGCGAAATTAGCGGAGCAAATTTTAAAAACTCCACCTGAACAGGGTTACTTGACTATTTCTAATGCTTTACAATGGCGATTACAATATCAACGAATTGTAACTCTTACAGACGAAGTAAAAGGAATTACCAAGATTGTAAGCTATAACAAACCTCAATGATGAAAGTATTTGAAGCAAATATTACTCATCAAGTTTCGGATTTCTTAAATGACAATCTGAAAAAGATTACCTCTTTCGAAAAGGCAAATCAAAAAATGTATGATGCCTTCGGCATTATACATTTTTTTGATAATGATGAAGAATTGGAAACGCTTAAAGAAGTTCTTTCAATTACCAATAATGTTGTTGAAGAGCCTGATAGAGCAGAATATGGCGACTTCCAAACTAATTCTGATTTAGCAAACAAGGTAACTTTATACTTAGCGACAAAAAAGATTTCGCCCGAAGTTGTTATTGAGCCAACCTGTGGAAAAGGAAATTTTATTATTGCCTCTCTACGCAATTTCACGAATATTAAAAATGTATTCGGAGTTGAAATTTACAAACCTTACGTTTGGGAAACCAAATTCAGCATTGTTGATTTTTTCCTTTCTAATCCAAATTCATATAAGCCAGAAATTTCAATAGCTCATTGCAATGTTTTTGACTTCGATTTTAAAGCAATAGCTAAGAAACATTCAACAAATGATATTTTAGTCATTGGTAATCCACCTTGGGTAACTAATTCAAAATTGGGTAGTTTAAATTCAACGAACCTTCCGAAAAAAACGAATTTCAAAAATCATAGCGGTTTAGATGCAATGACAGGTAAGGGCAATTTTGACATTGCTGAATTTATAACGCTAACTATGATTGAAACCTTTCAAAATATGAAAGGGAATTTATTGCTTTTGGTAAAAAATTCTGTTATCAAAAACATTGTCTTTGACCAAAATAAAAATCGTTACAAGATTTCTGATATTGAAAAACATTGTATTGACAGCAAAAAGGAGTTTAATGTATCAGTTGAAGCAGCTTTGTTTTATTGCAAACTAAATGCACAACCGACATTTGATTGCTTAGAATTTGATTTTTACAAGAACCAAAAATCTCAACTCAAATTCGGTTGGTTGAACGATAAATTTGTTTCAAATATTGACACTTACAGTCACACGAAAGAGATTGACGGAGAATGTCCATTTGTTTGGCGACAAGGTTTAAAACACGATTGTTCTACTGTAATGGAATTAGACAAGGTGAACGGACATTATGTAAACGGACTGAACGAAGAAGTGAAATTGGAAGACGGTTTAGTTTACGGTATTCTCAAAAGTTCTGACCTTAAAAACACTGTGATTAATCAAACACGAAAGTTTACGATTGTTACGCAAAAGAAAGTTGGTCAAGAAACAAAATATATTAAAACTGAATATCCAAAGACATATCAATACTTGACAGAACATCAAGCAAATTTTGATGCAAGAAAGTCAAGCATCTACAACAACAAACCTTTGTTTTCAATATTTGGTATTGGTGACTATTCTTTCAAACCTTTCAAAGTTGCTATATCAGGACTTTACAAAACATTTCATTTTACACTTATACTGCCACAGGACAACAAGCCTGTAATGCTGGACGACACTTGTTATTTGATAGGTTTTGACAAAATAGAATTTGCAGTTTACGCATTAATTCTATTAAACTCAAACACGACAGTTCAATTCTTACAATCAGTTACTTTTCCAGACGCTAAAAGGACTTTTACAAAGGACGTTTTAATGAGAATTGACCTTTTAGAATTAGCAAAACAAATTGACAAGACCGATTTGCAAACAGAACTTGATACTCTTAACGAAAAGTATAAATTCAGCTTGACACTTGACTTGTGGGACAGTTTCATTAACGAGATGACACCTGTAAACAATGGACAAATGGCAATGTTTGCATAGACAGAAAAAAGCACTGGGCATAACAGCGGTTTGGCGTAATGGCGGGTGCAGTGCTTCGTATGACAGTTTTGTGGTAGGTTCAAGTTTAGTTCTTCGATTGAACATTTGTGCTAAAAATTCGCCACTACGTCAAGCTGCAAACCGTTACCTGCAAGCGTAGCGGACGACACAACATAAACAAACAAGAGACATCTATGAATAAACTTTTAATAATTCTCACTTTTTCACTTTTTGTAATTAATTGTAATGGACAGAAAGTATCTAATCTCAAAATCGAGAAGGTTTTTCTTGACAAATCTGACACAACAAAAAACTGTTATACAATAATATATCCACCAAAACTACCTTGGACAGGATATTTGTTCCTTATGCCAGGTTTTGGAGAAACAGCTGAAAGAGTTTTACAACAAACAGACTTACCCAAAAAGTTAGCCCTTAAGGGTATTTTGACAATTATTCCAACCTTACAAGATGGTGTTCTATCTTTAGGAGTGGATAGTCTAAGCCAACAAACTTTTAAAAGAATATTGAAAGATGTAACCACTAAACACAAACTTACTGACCAAAGATTTTTTGTTGGCGGATATTCCATTGGTGGCAGTTGTGCTATAAAATATGCTGAAAATTCGACCGTCAAACCTACGGCAGTTTTTGCAATTGACCCACCGCTCGACTTTGAAAGGTTTTATAATTCCGCAAAAAGAGATATTAGACTTTCAAAAAGCAATGAAGCTAGTGAAGAGAGTGTATATATGATAGAGAGACTTGAAAAAGAAACAGGCGGAAGTCCAACAACAAACCTTTCTGAATATTACAAACTTTCACCTTATTCATTTACTGACACAACTCAAACAGCAATTAAGAAAATAGTCACAATACCTTTAAGAATTTACACAGAACCCGACATAAATTGGTGGTTAAAAGAACGTGGAGAAGACTTTACAAGTATGAATGCTACTGAATGTTCGGCAATGATTAACGAATTGAAGAGGCTTGGAAATCAAAAAGCTCAATTAATAACGACACAGAATAAAGGTTACAGAAAGCCTGACAATAGCAGACATCCGCATTCGTGGAGTATTGTGGACAATGACGAATTAATAAGATGGATTTTAGAACAGAAATAACGCCAGTAGGTAACACGGGTTTTGCGTCAGGCGGGGTGACGTGCAAATTTGGAGCTTTGTGCTTCTATTCAAGTTCAGTGCTGGTTGATAGTTTTGTACTCCGAAACCCGCCCGAACGCAAAGCCCGAAACCGTTATGCGGCAGCTTAAAAGACGACAATACTTTGACAATTAGAATTTACATATTGACACTTTTGACCTTGACATCTTTCAATTTCAAGGTTTTCGGGACTGCTCAAATTCCAGACAGACTAATTTATAATGGAGAAACAGTTTCGATATTTTCAAACCCGTTGGAGCAACTTCCAAACATTGATAATTTAAGACCTAAATTGTTTGGCGACAAAAAAGGGTGTAACTCGACAGCTTGTTGGAGAGAATACCAGGGTAAATGGGAAATTATAGACTCTGAACTTTATCTAATTGGAATTTATAGCTGTTGCTTTTGTGAAGACAAAATTGAAGCGAACTTAGAACAATTATTTCCAGACAAATTCGAGAATGGAAAAGTAAAAGCCGATTGGGTAACAGCAAATATTTTATCGCCACAAGGAAAACAACTTTACTATGTTCATATGGGTTATGAATCGCTTTACGAAAAAGAAGTTGTTTATGAAATCGAAAACGGACAACTAAAAGGAACAACAACTTTCGACAATACAAAATCAAGGAAATCAATATACAGCCAAGATACCACATTGTTAACATTTATCTATTCAAACATAAATTGGGAAACCCTACCAAAGAAGGACAAGACCGTTAAAGTTTTTATTCAATTTTCAGCAAACGAACAAGGAAAAATTGACAGTTTGAAAGTAATGAGAGGTTTTGATGAAACTTATGACAATGAAGCATTAAGAGTTGTGAAATGTATTCCTGAATGGGATGTATTTTACAGACATGGCCAACACGAAAGACGAGTTTGGAATTTGCCAATTGTGTTTAGTGAAGAAAACAGGAAAAAGTATCAAAAGAACTGAAAATGAAAGATGTAAAAGAAAGCCGACCGCATAACAGGCGTTTGTCTCAATGGCGGACGAAGTGGTTAATTGAACATTCTACCTCGCATCAACTTTTGAGGTGTATTGACAGTTTTGTGCTCCGAAATCCGCCCGTACGCAAAGCCCGAAACCGTTAGGCACAATAATAAAAAGACATGAAGTGGATTAAGAATATTGAAGAATTTACAGAGCACATTTTTAGCAATAAAGAACGAGCTGCTAAAAGACACCTGAATAATTTTGAAGTGGAAAAACCCCGAGAGGTATTTGACAGAGCATGCCAATTGATTTCAGACGAACTAGCAAAAATTGGATTTCACCTCTAATATGGAGGTAAAATGGAACGCTTTTTGTTTTGCTTAATACAAAGTTTGTTTTTGCGCCATACAAAGACGTTTTTTTGAAATAACGATTGAACCATAAATCCAAGGACTGTGATGAACCGAGTCTCTTTATTTGTTTTCCGTGGGCTTGTATTGTATTTGCTTACTTTATTGGCTCCTTTTACGGTATCGGCACAACAAACCGCCGACCTCGGTATCACGATGAGTGATAATCTTGAGAACACCACTGCTGGCAGCCCATTAACCTACATCATTACCGTTATTAATAATGGTGCATCTACAGTTGATGGGATGACGGTTGTTGCAAACCTAAGACCAGCCCTGACGAATCCCTTATTTACACCGAGTAAGGGGACGTATAATGCCCAAACCGGCGCATGGAACGGCTTCACACTGGGAGTTGGGGAGTCTATCTTTTTGGAGATGAAAGCCACTGTTTCGGCAACGGCTATGCCCGGATCTATCCTGACGACCGCTTATGTCTTGCCTCCGGCGGGCTTTTCGGATCCGAATCCGGTCAATAACACCTGTGCCGACAAAACCCAGATCCCCGGCAGTAATTCTACGGCGGATCTTGGTATTGTGAAAAGTGACAACCAAACCACCATTGCTCCCGGCGGTATCCTAACCTACCTCATTACGGTTGTGAACAATGGGTCCGCAACCTTACCGTCTTTTACCGTGATAGACCGTTTGCCACCCTACGTTACCGCTGCCGGCTACGACGTGAGTGCGGGGCAATACAATGCCACCACGGGTGCATGGACGGGGGTTAATTTCGCGCCGGGCGAGAGCCTTTTTATGCAAGTGACAGCACAGGTGTCCCAAAATGCACCGGGTGGAACGTTGTTGCTTAATACGGCCTATGTGTATCCGCCAGATGGAACAATAGACCCCAACAGCGACAACAATGCTTGCCATGATGTGACAACGGTCTCCGGAAACAATCCACCCCCTATTAGTGAAGTTGATCTTGGCATCACTAAGTCCGACAACCGAGCCAATGTAACCAAGGGCGAAGACCTCACCTACACCCTCACGATCGTGAACAATGGTCCTGCCACCGTTACAAGCATTGTGGTTATAGATACCTTGCCGACGCATTTTGTTGGCCCATACACTTATACTACCCGAAACAGCAATGGTCAAATAAATGTAGGGGTTTATGATCCTGCGAATGGGCTTTGGAATGGCTTGAATTTTGCGCCCGGCGAGAGCTTATTTCTCGAAATAAAAGGCAAAGTAGCGGCAAATGCACCAGAAGGCAACCTGATCAATATGGCCTCGGTATCTCCTCCTCCCGGCTATACCGATCCTAAATCCGATAACAACCACTGTGAGGACAAAACGTTGGTTGTAGGCCCCGGAGGAGCAGATGTGCAGCTTCTCAAAACCGTGAGCAATGCCATACCTGCACCAGGCGATGAGGTGGAGTGGACGATAGAAGTGACCAATAATGGCCCCGAAACGGCCCAATCCGTCTCTGTTGTAGATCGTATTCCCATTGGTATTTCCTTTACGTCCTTGGTGAGTGTATCGCAAGGAACTTTCAGCGTCCAAAATGGAACTTGGGAGGTGGGGAGTCTTAATGCTGGCAAAACCGCTAGCCTTAAAATAAAGACCTCGGTCAATAATGGCGCTCCGGCAGAGGTTAAAAACTGTGCATCTGCTGTAACTTCCAGTAACGATCCTTTGGCATCTAACAACGAAAGCTGTGCAAGCATTGCCCCCAAAACGGTTTCTTGCTCGTGTGATGCCGGCGTGGAATCTAATGGTGAATTTGCTTTGGCTCTTGCGCAACGCGCTTTTAACCGCCAATTTGTACGCCAAGAAGGCCCTGTATCGGCAGCATTAAGCAAAACAAACGCGTCTATCCTTGCTGAATTGGTTCCCAATGTAGGGCCAGAGGGTGCATTACCCTTTGACCAGACTTGGGCAGTAGATGACCTGATGACCTATGGCATTACCAAAGCCACGTCTTTGTATGCGGTGGATTATAACCAAGTGGCGAAGAACAACCGTCGGATGGCTGGTATTTTTGCCGCCATCACAAAAGGTCATCATTATGAACACGCAAAAGTGACCTGCGACCGTTTTGGAACCCACACCTTAGACGAGGTTCGCACGATCGAGATTGCCGGAAATCCCTTTGTTTTATCAAAAATCATGCGGGCGGATGGCCAGTTGGATTATGCGGTTACGTTTACAGCCCGTAAAGTGGGGAACGGGTATTTGGTAGATAGCCGAAACTCCACCGTAGAATATTCGCTTCCAGCCGCGAAAGACGAGGATGTTCTTACCTTCGAAGTTTGGACGCTTTCCCCAGAGAAAACAGCCTTGATGGTGCAAGAAATTCTGAAAAAACTGCAAGCTCGTGGGGCTGTTACCATTAATAACACCATCTGGAATGCCCCGTCAATCCCCCGCGTATTTGTTCGGAAAGGCCGTTACGAACAATCTAAACTGCTTTTTGAAATTGCCAATCCAACAGGACTATCTACGGCACACTTAACGGGCTTTATCCGCGATTCGGAAATGGCGACGACTTCCAAAAAAGTAGAGATGACATTGAATTTGTCAGGCAAATACCTTCAAAATATCGTTATTCCAACGGATGGGCCAATTTATGACGCCACATTCGAACTTACAGATGGTACTCGTCAAGGTATAGACCAGTTGTATTATGCGGATGGTACGTGGAGTTATAATGCGCCTCATCAAGTGATACAAAACGCACAACTGAATATCGCTCCACAAGAACGCTTTATACCAACGGCAGATGCCTACGTGGTGGAACGGAACGCCCAATTTGCCGGAACACTCACACAAGCCTTAGGCAACAACCAAGTGGTTAGCCTTTTTAGAACCTTGAAGGCGGGCAATACACCAGCAGACTTTAGCGCTTTCAACGCCATCCAATTTACGGCTTCAGGCAGTGGCAGGATTGAGTTCTCGCCCGAAAAAGCCTCGTTGTCTGGCAATGAGCAATACCGGACGGTGTTTGATTTAACTTCGTATCCAAAAACCTACACCATCCGTTTTAGCCAGTTGAGCAATAGTACAGCAAATAGCTTTACCGCCGAGGATTTGCGTTGGTTGTCTTTCTACCTTTTGCCCAATGCCGGAAAAGGCTATCCGCAAAGTTTTGATATTAACTTAAAGGATGTGAAGTTTATTGCAAATGCAGAACCATTACCGAAGGCCTACATCTTGTACCCCAATTATCCGAATCCGTTTAATCCCACTACGGTCATCGAGTTTAACGTACCGCAAGTTTCGGATGTAAAAGTGGTGGTGTATGATGTACTCGGTAGGGAAGTGAAGGTCTTGGCAAATGGACAATTCTATCCGGGATTACATGCTGTGGTCTTTGATGCAACAGGCCAGCCTTCAGGCGTGTATTTTTATCGGATGTTTGTAGGAAGAAATGCCCTAACCGGTAAAATGATTCTTACCAAATAAACTATACTTCCGCTATGGTAAAAGGACGTTTCTTGTTGGAGACGTCCTTTTTTGCTCAAGCCCATACCAGCATGGCCCAGTATAATGAAAACTTTTAGCGTTTGGTCAACGAATCTTAGGCTTTGTGTCCGATCAGAAAATGCGCACATTTAGGAGATCGGAGCAAAGCCACTATAATCCGAGTGAACAAATGACTTGCATTTGTTCATCAGGCTGTTTCTGTATAGCTTTTGAAGCTATTTAATATGGCCTGCCAGCCCTTTCTTTGTAACTCGATAGGGTTTTCGGTTTCGGGATCAAACATCACGCAAACTTCGGTTTTCCCCTTTAGGTCTTTGAAGGTAACATGCACAACCCGTTCACCAAACGCATACGTAAAATGCTCACCTTCAATAATCTCCGTATAAATGGCTTCAAAGTCAAAGCCAAAGCTTCCATCTTTTGCTTCCATCCGTGCAATATATCGTCCGCCAACTTTCAAGTCATTCGTAGCGCTTGGGCAGTGCCAGCTTGAATCTGCAAAATTCCATTTTGTTATGTGTTCGGGCATTGTGTAGCAATTCCAAACCTTTTGTTTGTCCGCTGAAACGACCGCCGTTACCGTTATTTTGTTTGATGTCATGTTTTTATTCGGATATTTGATTGTGGTCGGTGAACATGATTTCCCATTGGTGTCCGTCAAGGTCTGCAAAGCTGTCGTAATACATCCAACCGTGGTCAGCTGGTTCCCGATAACGTGTTGCACCATTGTTCAATGCAAGATTGACCATTTTGTCCACCTGTTCTTTACTATCCACCTCAATAGCGGTCAAAACTTGCGTTGTTGTACCATCGGAAATGGGCTTGTTGGTAAAGGTGCTAAACATTTCGTGGGTGATTAACATAGAGTACATGCGTCCTTCGTGGAGGACTAAACAAAGTGCTTTATCGTCCGAAAAGTTTTCGTTAAACGAAAATCCGAGGGTCGTCCAAAACTCCCTTGTCTTGGCAAGGTCTTTTATCGGGAGATTTACAAAGATTGATTTTACGTTCATATTCGTTTGTGGTTTTTGTGTCGGCAGTATTGTCATCAACTGCCCTCCTTTGTGTATGTTGGAGGGGGAGCAAAATTAACACAAGTTTTCTGCTTTAGCCCAACTTTATTTGCCCAGTCGGGGCGCTATTCCACATTATTTCGGTTCTGATGCTGATTGTGCGCGGTTTCGGATTAATCAGGCTATGGATGGTAAAATCTTGCACAGCTACCAAGATTACAGAACTAAGCCATTACAGGTCAAGTCAACACGTTAAATTTCTCAACACGAAAGCCATAAGCTAATCTGAAGAAGTTATTTTTTTATTAACAATGCTTTATAGTTCATAACCCCCATTAAAAAAGCACCGAGCCAATGTGATTCGGTGCTTACCCAGAGCTTACGTAAGGGTTATGATTCGTAGATGCTAACCTCATCCATCGGAATCATGTTTTTGGGAATTTTCTTACGACTAATGGTTGGTTTTTTCCCACCTTTAGAGGTTTCGGTTACTTGGTTGCCGGTCAGGAGGTTTTTGCTCACTGTCTTACTATTTCCATTTGCGCGGTCATAGTCTGTGCGGTCTTCGCCAATTAACATCATGCGTTTAAAGAGCGGCTCCCACCGGAAGCGCTGGACTAAATTGGTGGCTTCGCGCGATCCCATCAGTTGTTCAACAACCACAACCCCATTTTTGATTTCTGTGGAGACCGAAGTGAGCATTCCGCCGCATGTGGTGCATTGTAACACATAGTGTCCAATGGTTGAAAGCTCAAAGCCTTCTCCACTTTTTTTCCGAAAGATGACAACCAAGGCGCGGAAGCGGGTGGTTGGCGCTCCATTTTCATCTTCAGCCTTAAGGTCTTCCACCAATTGTAGAACAGCATCCACGCGCCCGTCTTTGTTAAGGTCGCCCGTCGCTTGCTCTTCCATCGTCCAGCCGTCAGGGACAAAATCGCCAATGTTCATACCTTCTTTGGCAACATCATCCCAACTTAACGTGCGGACTTCTTCGTCTTGTGCTTGTGCGAATCCAAAAATACAGCAGAAGCAGAGGGTAAGAAGGATTTTCTTCTTCATAATACTTTAGGGTTGGATTGAGGTAAGAAAGATTGATGAGCAGATACACCAAGTCCATGTAAAAAAATGGTTAAGGCAATAAGGGGCGTTTGCCACACCAATAGGGCTTTGGATACCTGAAAAATTAAAATACAATTAAAGCGAAGAGGTTCCTAATCGTACTGAAAAAATATAAGTCAGAATCAGGTACGATTGGCCGTTTGGGTTCCTACTTAAAAAGGCGAGTACGCTTGCAACTATATTATATGATGATTCGTTGAAGATTCTGTCACTTCGCTACCTCATGCGAAAATAGCACCTCTTATCACGATATGCCATGGAAACACCTACTACACCGCCCGCCTCTGTAGGGAAATATGTTCGGAATGTTGCACTTGCGCTTGGTGCTGCAACGGTTGCCGCCGTCAATGCGTTGGCTTTTCGCCATGCTCATCTGCTAACCCGATACGTGGATGCGCCGCGTGGTTTGAAGAAACACCCGTCCGAGCTGTCCTCGTCCGAGAGGTTCCAAGCGGCCTTAAAAGGGGTTGGTAATCCGCGACCACAGAACGATCAATTACCCAATCTCCCTTATGAAACCATTGAAATTAAAGGATTTGGGCATACCTTAGAAGCGTGGCGTATTTCCACAGCAAATGCCATGGGTACGGTTGTGCTGTTTCATGGCTATACCAGTAAAAAGTCAGATCTTTTGGACAAAGCCTTGTTTTTTCACGATCAAGGCTATGATGTTTTGTTGGTAGATTTCTCTGGCTCTGGTGGTTCAACTGGCTCCAAAACGAGCATTGGCTATCATGAAGCCGATGAGGTGACCGCTGTTTATCGGTACTTATTGGCTTTGGGTGAGGAACATATTTTGTTGTTTGGGACGTCTATGGGCGCTGTTGCCATCCTAAAAGCCATGTCATCGGAAGCCTTTAGGATGGTAGGAATACCACCGCAAGCCTTGATTTTGGAGTGTCCGTTTGGCTCCATGTACCGTGCCGTAGCCAATAGGTTTGACAATATTGGCCTCCCCGCATTCCCAATTGCTGGCCTTATGGTTTTCTGGGGTGGTGTTCAGAACGGATTTTGGGCATTCCGTCACCGTCCTACCGATTATGCCAAAAAAATCTCTCAGCCCACCTTGGTGATTTGGGGAGCAAAAGACCCACATGTTCGACGAGAAGAAGTGGAAGCAGTCTATAACAATTTGAAGGGGCCTAAGTCCTTGTGCTGCTTGACCAATGCCGCACATTCGGATTTTATGGAGGCCGACGGTACGCACTGGCGAGATGCGGTGACAAACTTTCTGATCGAACAAGCGATCATCGCCGTAAATAAAAAAGGTGAAAAAAGCCTCGAAATGCTTGATTCCACTGGTGAAATTCACGATGTTGCCGATGCAAATACTTCATCACCATAGATTATAGTAGAGGTACAATGAAAAAACTTTTTTTAATCTGGCTTACTTTGTTGGGTACACCGATCGTTTGGGCGCAGACAGCCCCTAAAATCCCCTCCTTCAAAATTTTAAAAATGGCGACCATTGCCGCAGAGGAAAAGGATGCGTTCGACGAATTGCTCACGGAAGTGCGAAGCCCGCAAATTCAAACGCCAGAAGCAATGTTGCGGTCGCTTAGTTTAGAGGGCAACAAACCCCTCGTATGGTGCGCAGCACCTACGGAAAACGGAAAAATACAAACTTGTACCTTCCGTATCGAAGGTTTAGAGGATGATAGCGTTGTCGGAGAGGTTAAAAAAATCCGTTTCAGACTAATCAGCCGTGTTTGGGTAGCGGAAAAAGTAGAAACCGCTTGGCGTTGCGCAGAAGGCAGGGGGAAATCCGACGCTTATCACACCACAAATTGCCAGTAATTCGGCCAATTGAATAACCCCAATCGCTTTCGTGGTTGGGGTTATTGCGCTATCTTTGAAGTTTAAAGTTCATCATGGTCAATTCGTGATGAGAATCCAAATGCTTCACGATCATAGCCCTACGTGCGAAATGCTTGATAATTTTATTCATGTAAACGCTTTGGAAGTAGTAAAAACGCTTCCAGACAATTCTGTGGATTAGAATTTGCCGACCCACCCATACAACATTGGTAAAAGTTTCAAGGAACACATTAAAAAATGGAAAACAGAAGAAGAATATCGTGAATGGTGTTACAAGTGGCTTGATTTGTGTATTCAAAAATTCAATCATAACGGTGGTTTATATGTAATGTAGCAAGACAGTTTAAGACACCTTTTCAATATTTACTTTCACAAAAAATAAACATATTTTCTTGGCTTGTATGGTATTACGACAGTTCAGGAGTTCAAGCCAAAGAATACCAATGTATGGGTCAATTTAATTTTGTGTAAAAGACAAGAATTACTACACGTTAAACACAAATAAACAGCGCATCGTGGTGATAGTTTGCTTAACGCATGTCTTACGATGTTTACAGAACCGTGATTTGTTCAAATAGACCAAAATTCCCAATCTATCCGCACGAAGAAACTTAAATTAACCCCAATATACCCAATAATTTTGATTTAACATGTTTGCAAAAGAAGGTTATGGCATTATTGCCCGTGCGGCATTGCTCGCACTCTGTTTTGTATTGGCTGGCCTCTGGCTTGGAGGAATGGTATCCCTTGTCTTTTTCGGACTTGCGCTGTTTTCGATCCTATTTACCCTTTATTTCTTTCGAGACCCCAAACGCATTCCGCCAAAAGAAGCGGCGGAAGGTTTTTTATTGCTTTCACCTGCCGATGGCAAAATTGTGGTGGACGAAGTGGTTCACGAACCATTGTATCTCAAAGGCGAGGCACGGCAGATATCCATCTTTCTTTCGCCCTTAGACGTGCATGTGAACCGCTCGCCAGTCAAAGGTGTTGTGGAGTTCGATCAATATGTGCCGGGAGAATATTTGGTGGCTTGGGAGCCAAAAGCCAGTGAACGGAACGAGCGCTCCCAAATTGGGGTACTGCATCCAAGTGGCCGTAAGTTCTTGTTTAAACAAATCGCGGGCTTTGTTGCCCGAAGAATTGAGTACCATATTCACCCTGGAGACCACGTTGAGGCAGGAGAACGCTTTGGCATCGTTAAGTTTGGTTCGAGAATGGACATTCTTATGCCCTTAGATGTAGTGGTGGACGTAAAAATGGGACAACACGTCTATGCCGGAACCACGATCCTTGGTCGTATTCCCCAATCTTAGGAGAACATTATGCCCCAAAGCCGATTTCGGAGGCGGTTTCAGCAAAATCGTAAGAAGCCGCAATTCAGACAACGGATTGTAATCTACCGCGAAAAACGTTCTGGGCGTCCTCGAAGACACATTCCGCGCACTGTTGCACCTTCGTCTTTAACCCTGATGAACTTGTTTTGCGGGTTTTTGGCTATTGTGCAGGTTCACGAGAACAACCTTTTGGCCGCTTGTTGGCTGATTATCATGGCGGGTTTATTTGACTTATTTGATGGCATGGTTGCACGGATGGCTAATGCCACGAGTGATTTTGGCATTGAGTTGGACTCTTTGGCAGATGTGGTGTCCTTCGGTGCAGCCCCCGCTTTTTTGGTATATGTGTTCGATTTGCACACGCTTGGGCTGGTGGGGCTACTTGTTGCAGCACTTCCGGCATTGGGCGGGGCAATACGGCTGGCACGTTTTAACACCAACGCCTCTTCCGACAAAAGCTTCTTCTTTTCGGGCTTGCCCATTCCTGCACAAGCACTGGCATTGGTTGCCTTCATTTTGGCCTTTCACGACTTTAGCTTTGCGCCCTATTTTGAATTTGGGCGGAAGTCGGTCTTGGTTCCGTTGGTCGTGACTTTATCCCTGTTTATGGTCAGCACCATCCGGTTTGCCTCTATGCCAAAGCCTACGGTTTCCTCGTTTAAGGCTCATCCTTGGTTATGGGCGGGCTATGGGATTTGTTTTCTTTTGATCTTGTTTTTACAAGACATTGGTATATTTTTATCTATCCTGCTCTATCTCTTGGCAAATCTTATTTATGCCTTGCTTACACTTGTCCGAACGCTTTGGGCAGAGACAGAACCCGAAATCACACGTTAATGTTAACTCTTATGACGTTTAAAGCCATTGTCACTGTTACCCTGCGTCCTTCTATATTGGATACACAAGGAAAGGCCGTAGAACATGCCTTAGAACAATTGGGGTATCAGCAAATTTCCCAAGTTCGCATTGGGAAACACATAGAACTGACCGTAGAAGCGGATACGGCCTTAGATGCAGAACTACAAGTGCGGAATGCCGCCGAGAAACTGCTTGCAAACCCCGTGATGGAAAACTACACGGTTGTTTTACAGCCTATCTAATCACCATGAAAACACCCTCTCATCTGCTACTTGTAACTTCTGAAGCCGCCAGCCCATTAGAGGAAGTCTTGGAATTGACCGAAGTTCGCATGGATAGGCCGTGGCGGGTCATCTTGTATAATGATGACGTCCATACGTTTGATGAAGTGATTTATCAACTCCAGTTGGCTACGGGTTGTTCAAGGGAACAGGCGGAAAAATTTGCATGGGAGACCCACACCAAAGGAAAAGCCAAGGTTTATGAAGGTGAATTTGAAGACTGTTTTCGCGTACAAATGATCCTGAAAGAGATTGAGCTGATTACCGAAATTCAGGGGTAAGGCTTAACCATCAAATCGGATGCAAGCGGAGCCTAAGTACAGTACATCGCCGGGTTCTAAGGCAACGGACTGCCCAGTGGCCAGTTTCCTGCTGGAGGTATAGCCTGTTCGGAAGAAATTTGTTGTGCCTTTCTCGTTGTAATAAACAAACTTACTTTTTTTGTTATCGAACTGGATTTTCCCGTGCATACGCGAAACCGTATCGTTTATAGACCGGTTCGGGTCGCTCATCGGTAAGCTATTCGGATCTATAAAGTAAATTTGATTTTCGCGCGAAAGGTGTCCCCGTTGGTTGGTGATTTCTCCGAGACGTCCGATGTTATACGCTTGGTTGGTTTGGAGTTTATAGACGGATTGGCTTGTAAGTCCTTTAATAACCGTCACTGTACCAACCATGGTGGCTGCCGTTCTTTTGGCCAATTCAACATATACTTTTGTTTCTGTAAAGGCATCTGCAATTTTGGCCGGAACTTCTGGATAAATAAGTACATCCACCTGAAAATCTTCTGGTAAATTAAATCGTCCAGAGATTAATTTTTCCAAGACGGCATCTTGTAGTGAAGGAGAAAGGTCGGAGATGGCCGCCACAAATTTTTGTTGCTCTTGAGGTGTCTCGGCCACAATATGGATCAAGGCCAAATTATAAGGCAAGATCACCCCGCGTCGGCGGTGCGGGCGTAAGGTTTGCTCAACCAATTCCACCATTTCGTACCGAATTTCGAGCGTGGATTTTTCTTGGGGGATCAGGTTTTCGATGGCCTCTACAACTTCTTTGGGCTTGCTGAGTTTGCCAAAAATTCGCTTAAACAAAGAACCACCCTCATTGGCCTCGCCATCTTGCCCCACGACAGCCGTTTCTACGCCTTGTTTTTGAGGCTCCGGCGTGGGTGTCGTCTGCGGTTTCGGTTCTTCCGCCTTAAGTTCGTCCGTAGGAGGTTCCTGTGCCGGATTCAGAACCAACGTCTCTGGTTCTTCCTCCAAGGGCATCACTGGTTGTGGATTCTGCTCGTTAATCTTCATAACAATACACACGTCGAGAGGTTGGCAAACTTATTTAATTAGCCCTAAACTTCGGGCTGCATCTACAATGGATCCCGCAATAGGGGCTACATCTCCACCATGTTTCCCTGAGTCTTCCGCAAGCACCGCCACCACCAAATGGCTCCCTTTGCCATCGGGCACAAATCCTACGAACCAAGCATGGTCTAAGTGTCCGGTTTGTTGGGCGGTTCCTGTTTTTCCCGCAATAGGGGAGCGGTTGCCGGCGATGGATTTTGCCGTTCCGATGGTGACGACTTTCCGCATCATACTTTTCAGCATCGCCGCTTGACCAAGGGTGAGGACTGTTTTGGGTTCTCCAACAAAGGCATTCTCGTCCAAGAAGAACCGTGGTTCAACGGATTTCCCCTCATTGGCAACTGCCGCCGCCATACGTGCTACATTAATGGGAGCGCCTACAACTTCACCTTGTCCAAACCCAGCCTGTGCCAGATTGTGAAGGCTATTGGCGTATAAGCGATCCAATTTTTGTTGCTTTTCGTATGCACTATTTCGTACCACAAAACCAAAGGCATCCAGAACCTGTAACATTCCCTCTGGCCCAACACGGTCTGCCGCTACACTGGCAAAATAGACATTTCCCGAATGTACGATGGCTTTTTCCATATCCACCATGCCGCTTGGCTCATCATCCCTATAGTAACGCCACCATCGGTTCCGATTGTCCACCTGAACCGTCCAATTGGCGGCTCCATCCCCGCCGCGTCGGAATGCGGCCATTGCGGTTGCCACCTTCAGCGTGGAGCCGGGAGGCTTAGAGGCATATAGGGCATGATCGAAGAGGGCGGTTTTAGATTGTGCCAAACTGGGGGAAATAAACACCTCGTTTGGTAGTGGATAGGTAACTGAAGCCAGTAAATCTCCTTTTTTGGCATCTAAAACCACTGCCGAAACAATTTGATTCTTTTTCTGAAGCCCCATTTGGGCGGTCTTAAGCCGGAGGACTTCCGCTACTTTTTGCTGTAGGCGGATGTCTATCGTAAGTTTTAGGTCGCGTTTTGTATTCAGAATCTTGTCTGCTTTTTTGGGATCTGCGCCACGCAAAAAGGGTAGAAGCGGCGAATAGTCAAACTTCACTACCGTATAAGTGGTATCCTTACCATCCGATAACGTATGGGTTATTTTACGTGCCACCGGATTGTTGTTGTAGCCGCGCAGGGTGGATAAATAGCGGTTTTCGGCATAAAGTCCATTCGGAGCATTCCACTTGACCCGATTGTTGAGGTCTCCCAATAAATAAAAGGTTAGGGCCTCAAAAGGATAGTGCCGTTTGGGGGCGAGCAATTCATTTTTACTCAGTGGGAATCCCAATTCTTTATAGGTCTTCTTAAAGTTTGTAAAGGCTGTCGTATCCGAAGCCGCCAATGGGATGCCATTGCGGTCATAAATATTGCCTAAAGGCAAGGCATCGCGGATGCGCAACATACGAGGGTTATAGGTATAGCTTTTGAGTCCGTCGGACTGGATAACCAATGCTTGCTTAAGCGACACCTCATCCGCCTGCCATAACTGGAGGTAACCAACCCTCAAAAGTATAATTAGGCCCAAAATCCCGAAGGCGTATCTGAATGTTCGTATTGGTTTTCCAAAATCTTTTTCTTGAATTTCCAAAAACTGTGCGGACGGATTTTGATTGGAGAGACTCATCAGCAACCCGGCAAAAACCAAGTGCATGACTACTGCAACCTTTCCATAACTCAAGAATGGTGAAACCACGCCCGTAAGAGGCAGCAATCCAAAAGCACCACCGGCAATCAAAACCAACTGAATCATGGTGGAGGCCACAATGCCCAAGGCCAAAAACAGACTAAAGCGGGCATCCGTCCGGAGTGCAATCACGAGACCCCGATGGAAATAAACCGCGTATAGCAAAAACACGGCCACCAAGCCAAAAAAGCCCACCTCTTCCCCAATCGCAGAAAGAATCATGTCGGTATGCGCCGCAGGGGTATCAGCCGGCGATCCATCCCCCAAGCCTTGTCCAAGCCATCCGCCGGAGGCCAAAGACCAGAAAGAATATGCAAGGTGATCACCGCCATCTGCTTCGTTGTCCCAAGGAGAAAGCCACATCTCGATTCGGGAACCCACCGTTGGATTGAGTTGATACATGACCCAAAATCCAGCAACGAGCAATACCAAGCCAAGTCCTAACGCCGCCCAGTGATGACGTGTAAAAGCGTAGAGTACCAAAAACGTGGTACAAATGACCAATGCCGGGCCAAGGTCTTTTTGCAAATAGAAAAAAGCAAGTGCAAATGCCACACCAAACAAAATGGGCAACATGGCACGTAAATTGGGCAAGCGGATCCCAGCCCATTCCACCCATTTTGGCAAATGTGCGTCTAACTGACGAATAAACTGCCATTTTCGGGCAAGGTAGCCCGCGAAAAAGATTAATAAAAACAGTTTGATCACCTCGACAGGCTGAATTTCCGGCCCAAAGAACAAAAAGAGCTTTAAGTTTACCTTTGCAGTACTGCCTTCCGGTCCAAAACCAATGGTGAGGAGCAACAAAGACATCAGTGCGGCGGCTCCCAGCCACCAAAAACTCCTATTGCCCGTTTCGCTAAAGTCATAGCCCCAATGTTGAACATCCGTCAGTGAGAGGATTGTGAGCAAAACCAAGCCCCCACCAATCGCCCAAACGGTGTCCCACCCGCGTAGCAAATCGCGTAAAGGGTCTGGAATGGCAAACATCATCATCAAGCCCAAACCTGTGAGTATCATCAGTACTGGCAAGATGTAAGGATCACCATTAAATTCCTTGAATCGCCAGAGAAGATGCACCAGCCAAAAAAGCGTAATAAAAATGCCGCCAAAAAGGAAAAGGGATTGTATAAAGTCGCTCGGCACCCGAACTACCACTTGCGGTTTTAGCCTTGAAAAGACAGGGCCTTCTATAAGACGTATGGTATGGGGTTTTGCGGTAAAATCAGCCTCTTCATTCCCGCGTAGTGTTAGGTGGCGCACGCGGCGGAACTCGACATCGGGCTTCATGGCCAAAACATAATAGTCTCGGTTTGCACCTAAGCCCTCGAATGAAAATCGGCCGTCATTCGAGGTGCGCACGGTGTCTCGGCGCGTCTCCGAGTCTAACGTCACCAACGTGCCCGACATCGGATTTCCGGCTTCGTCTCGGACAAGCCCCGAAATAGCAAAGGGGCCTTCGCGATGATGTACCGCCGAGGGAAAGGATTTGGGGTTTCTCCGCTCTTGAGATACCAATTTTGCGGAAAGCCCAATTTGCCTCCATGAGTTTTCCAGACGAGAAACCAAACTTTGCCCGCCTTTTTGCTCAACATCCTTTGCCGGAACTTTGAGTTTGTTTAAGGTTCCAACATTTGGAATATCGCCCTTTTGGGCTTGTTGGAAAATGGCATTTGCTACAAAAATTTGGTCTTTGGTGTCTGGGTACAAACTTCGCATGACATCGCGCAAGTCCGTCGGATTGTTAAGCGCGTTAAGGTTCAATATTTTTTTTGCGGCAACATGGTTCTTGATCTCATCAAAAGAACTGGTTTTGGTGAAAAACAATGCCGCAAACCCAAAGATGATCACCAACGTTGCAAAGGCCAACCATTGTGCCTCTTGGTTCCGCAATTCATGACGGAAAGGCATCTTCGCATTCGTAACGGTACGCTCGGTAAATGTTGCCATGTGCTATGTATTCGAGTCCCGGATTTGTTGAACAAACAACCAAGCCGCAAACAAAACAAAAACGATTAAAAACAATATCTTAAACATATAAAACAAGCAAGTCCTATCGGTGAAAAACCAAGTATATTTGGCCTGCAAGCGATATTTCATCGCCGGATTCTAGGGGCTGCCAATATCCGGGTTCCAAGCGGTGATGGTTTATGTATGTCCCAAATCGGCTTAGGTCTTTGATATAAAACGTATCCGTATCGGGTGTATATCGGATTCTAACGTGTTCTCGTGAAACCTCGCCATTGGTTTGGAGGCTGAGGCCAACCCGTTTACTGGAAGGATCCGCACGACCAATTGCGAAGTCGGATTTTTCGATGACATATTGCTGCTTACCGGCAAGGTCTTCATAGGTGATATACGCTTGGGGCAAAGACCAAGAACCACCCTTTGCTTGAACTACAGGAACCGTTTTACCAGACGAGACGGGGTATGCAGCACCTACAGGGAAATTCCTTGTGGGTTGATGGTGGCCAATATCGTTCAAACGCTCATCGGTTTTTTCTCGATGAAGATTAGCCTTAACCCCAATATAGCCGAGGGGTGTTTCTGCGTCGTAATTCGGGAGGATGTCTAAATACCATGCAGCAACCGTTCGCTGAAAAACTTCTTTGGGCGTGCCGATGGTGGCTGGTTCCGGTTTGCCCCAAAGACGGTTTACACGCCTTACAAAACGTACAAGCGGTGTTTTGTTTTTTCTCAGATTCATTGCCCTAAGTTCTTTGTCCAATCGGGCACGTATTCGTTCATTTAAATAGGAAAAAGTAGGTGCAATTTCTTTGTAAGCAGTAGGGTGTAACGACACCTCAAAATGAATTGGCACCAAATAGGCTTCCTTGTCAAAAGGCTCAACACCGTTTTTCATCGCATCGGCAACGGTATCCACAATCTCTTGGGCGCTCGGACGTCGGGAAGTATCTTGCATAATGAATTGAAGTTTTTGTGCATCATGCCCTAATGATACCTATTTATGGGCTTTCATTCAAGCGTAAAATCGTCAAAAGACAATATTTCGTTCTTTAAGGTGCAATTGTTTCATCTTGTCCACAGATAAATGGCCGAAACTAAAATGAATGGGTTCTCCTTCTTGTTCAAAAATTAAACAAATTGAATGTACCCGCCATCCAAAAGACAGAAAGCCCCGATTTATGGAGCGGTTTTCTCGCTCCGAACATGCAAGGAAGGGTATAAAAAACAGTTACTTGTGGCTTATGGAATGATTTTGTATATTTTATGACATCCTCCATTATACCGGACTCAATCCACGCAACCCGCCTTCCTGTGTCGAGCTTGCCACAAAGCATGAAGTTTTGTAGCAATGAATGTTAAGAGCCTGCGCATTTTAATTCGTCTGCAAAGATACCATGTGGTCAGCTTGAAAACTACAACAAGATTCAGATGAACCCATAACGCTATGTGTAGATTTTTCAATACGGGGCATCCTTTGTGCAAACCAACCAACGGCAACATGCTAATACGCACAACAAGTTCCATACCCCATTTTAAGGGTGGCCAACCGCGCCACCATTGTTTAACCAAACCTTTTTATATGAGTTTATTCAATATATTTATCCTCCAAACCCTCCTCACCTTCCTCCATCCAGCGCCTACCGCCCTCGCCCAGTCCACCGCAAAACAAAATCCCATAATCGAAAAAGGACGGGCAACCACATATCCAGATTCCCTTTCTGGAAAGACCACTGCAAGTGGCATCGCTTATAACCCAGATGCATTTACAATTGCTCACCGAATTTATCCCTTCAAAACGAAGTTGGTCTTGGTAAATCCAGCAACGAAAGACACGTTGCATGTGGTGGTAAATGATCGCGTTGGCGCACAGTCCGAGCATGATTATTGGCTCACGCCTTCTGTTGCAGAGCGGCTGGACATAACCTCATCGAGCACTTTGAATGTGATTGCAGCGGACGTCTATAGGCCCCTCCAAACGGATAAATTGGTTTCGGCGCCACGTCGCAAAACCTATGAAGCCGTCGGAAAGGCTGCCGGTAAAGCCTTCCAAACAGGTGGTGCCAGTTTTTACGGGAATAAATTCAATGGCAGACGCACCGCGAGTGGGCAACGTTTTAGCAATAGTGCCTTTACAGCAGCCCATCGTACCTTGCCTTTTGGCACCATGGTGCGTGTCGTAAACCCCCGAAATGGCCGCTCGGTTGTTGTACGAATCAATGACCGTGGCCCGTTTGTTCGTGGAAGAGTGATAGACCTCTCCTCAGCAGCAGCCCGCAAATTGGGCATCGGAGGCGTTGGGACGGTACACCTCTACCGCCTTGATAGAAATGACGTGGTGGAACTAGAGGAAACGTTGGACGGTAGCCCTGTCACCGAACCACTACATAAGCCAGATGGTACCTTTACGATTCAAGTCTTTAATCTGCAAGATACCGTCTTGGCCAATCGCGCACTTAGTCTGGCAGAAGGCTTTTGGCTTGAGTCCACAACGGTTGGTAATAGTACGATGAGCCGCATCAATTACAAGCGCTTCGGATCGGAAAAAGAGGCGCAGATTGCACTTGCCTTTTTGCAATTAAAGGGCTTTGATGGCTTTGTGAAACAACTGCCCCCCGAAGGATCCCGCTAAGTTTTGTGGTTATCCCACTAAAAGCTCATTTCAAACGAAGTGGGCTTTTTTTATTTCACACAAACCATTGTTCGGGGGCGATGTACCAAATGTTCGGGCGCAAAACGGAAATGTACCTTTGGGTTTGTTCGAGATGACGTCCATTTGTTCTCAGAGGCAAATTGGTTTTTGCACATCATAAAATCATTCGGAGATGGTACTGTTTATGCGTATTTTGCAAAGCTAAACCTAAACCACGAAATTAAGTTCGATACGTATGGTAAATGAACCAATTGCTCAAGCAGGGCCTAATGATTATGGCGCATCCAACATTCAGGTATTAGAAGGCTTGGAGGCAGTTCGGAAGCGACCAGCGATGTATATTGGTGATGTCGGGTTCCGTGGACTACATCACTTGGTTTATGAGGTAGTGGACAACTCGATTGATGAAGCCTTGGCTGGCCATTGCGATACCATCCAAGTTTCGATTCATGAAGACAATTCGGTCTCGGTGGTGGATAATGGTCGTGGCATTCCGGTAGGGATGCACCCCACGGAAGGCCGTTCGGCGCTCGAAGTGGTCATGACGGTGCTTCATGCTGGTGGTAAGTTCGATAAGAACACGTATAAAGTATCTGGCGGATTGCATGGTGTGGGCGTTTCGTGCGTAAATGCCCTCTCAAAAAAGTTGGTGGCTACAGTACGTCGCGATGGCAAAATCCATCGTCAAACCTTTGCCTATGGAAATCCTATTTCGCAGGTGGAAGTAATTGGCGACATGGAGGCGGGAGAGCGTTCGGGAACAACCGTCCACTTTTGGCCGGATGAAACCATTTTCAATGTCACCGAATACCGTTATGACACGTTAGCAGATCGGATGAGGGAATTGGCGTACTTAAACCGCAATATCCGTATTTCCATAAGTGACCTACGCGAGGAAGACGAAACCCTAAAATCCGAGACGTTCCATTTTGAAGGCGGAATTGTTGCGTTTGCGAAATTTTTGGACGAGGCGCGGACGAGCATCATCGAAGAACCAATTTACATAGAAGGTGAGCAAAATGGTGTACCAGTAGAGGTGGCGATGACCTATAATACGGGATATGCGGAAAATGTCCTCTCGTTTGTGAATAACATCAATACACACGAAGGTGGGACACACGTTTCCGGCTTTCGTCGCGCCCTCACCCGCATCGTAAAGCAATATGCCGAGGACAATGGTTTACTGAAAAACGTAAAGGTGACTGTTTCGGGGGATGATTTCCGCGAGGGACTTACCGCCGTCATCTCGGTGAAAGTGCCCGAACCGCAATTCGAGGGACAAACCAAGACGAAACTTGGTAACTCGGATGTCGAAGGGACCGTTTCCAGT
The DNA here is from genome assembly GCA_017303715.1 of Rhodothermia bacterium. Taxonomy (GTDB): domain Bacteria; phylum Bacteroidota; class Rhodothermia; order Rhodothermales; family UBA2364; genus UBA2364. The sequence continues at coordinate 33,998 of JAFLBZ010000034.1, forward strand.
TTGGTTGCTGCAAAACTAAAAGAATGGCTGGACGACCACCCCAAGGAGTCCCGCCAGATTGTGAACAAGGTGGTTTTGGCAGCTACCGCAAGAACCGCCGCACGCAAAGCCCGCGAGTTAATCCAACGAAAATCGGCATTTGGTGGTGGTGGATTGCCCGGAAAATTGGCCGATTGCGCCTCGAAAGACCCAAAGGAGAGTGAACTCTATGTGGTGGAGGGCGACTCGGCGGGAGGATCGGCAAAACAAGGCCGAGACCGGCACTTCCAAGCCATTTTGCCACTTAAGGGTAAAATCCTGAACGTAGAGAAAGCCCAGATAGATAAAATTCTAGAGAATGATGAGATCAAAAACATCATTACAGCACTCGGAACGGGCATTGGTGTAGGGAGCGAGGAGTTTGACATCAGCAAATTGCGCTATCACACGATTGTAATCATGACCGATGCCGATGTGGACGGTTCGCATATTCGGACGTTGTTGTTGACATTGTTTTTCCGCTTTATGCGACAAATCATCGAAAACGGAAACCTCTACATTGCACTTCCACCACTCTACAAAGTCAAGCGCGGACAGCAAGAACGCTACGCTTGGACGGAAACCGAAATGAAAGGGGTTGTGCAAGAGTTTGGCAATGGATCGGTTGTACAACGGTATAAAGGCTTGGGAGAAATGAACCCCGAACAACTTTGGGAAACGACCATGAATCCCGAAAACAGAACCATGCAAGTGGTGACGATTGATGACGCCGCAGCAGCCGACCGAATTTTCTCCACCTTGATGGGCGATGCCGTAGAGCCACGCCGTAAGTTTATCGAAAGAAATGCACGATATGCAACCATTGATGTTTAATTAGAAGTTGCCGTGCGCTCATAAAACCTTAAATCCGCATGGGTGAACAATCCTCTTGCGGATTTTTTATTCAATACCATGCCCATACGTTCGCTCGAATCTGCTTTTGATCCAGACCATTTCCGCAAGGAAGGTCATGCCTTGGTTGATCTTCTCGGCGATTATCTGGAGCGCGTTCAGCGTAAAGAACCCGCCGTCCTACCTTGGGTTTCGCCGGATGTGGAGGCCGCTTTCTGGAAAGAAGTGCAATTTGAGGACAGCCTTTCGTTTTGGCAAACCGTATTGGCGCGTTCCATTCACCTCCACCATCCGCGTTATATGGGGCATCAAACCGCCGTTGTAGCCAATGAGGCGGCACTCGCGGCCTTGGTTAGCGCGGTTTTGAACAATGGTATGGCCGTTTATGAAATGGGTGCGGTCTCAACTGCCCAAGAGCGAATTTTAATAGGCATTTTGGCAGAACACCTAGGATTGGGTACACAGTCAGATGGTTTTTTTACGTCTGGTGGAACGATTGCCAACTTGACAGCTCTCTTAACGGCGCGAGCGGTAAAAGCGCAACAGGACGTTTGGGAGGACGGAACAAAGGCATCCTTTGCCCTTATGGTCTCGGACGAAGCACATTATTGCATAGATCGGGCGGTTCGGATCATGGGCTGGGGACGAGAAGGCATCATCCGAGTTCCTACCAATCCCCAGATGCAGATGGATGTTGCAGCATTGCCCGCTTTATACGAAACTGCGACGGCTTCCGGTAAAAAAGTTATTGCTATTGTCGGAAGTGCCGGAAGTACCTCCACGGGCGCTTTTGATCCTTTAGAAGTCATTGCGGACTTTGCCGAACAGCACAATCTTTGGTTCCATGTGGACGGCGCGCACGGGGCGGCAAGCGCCTTTTCCGAAACGTACAAACCCTTATTAGCAGGTATCCATCGTGCAGACTCGGTGGCAATGGATTTTCACAAACTTCTGGGAACGTCGGGGCTGGTAACAGCATTGGTTTACCGAACGGGAGTGCATAGCTACCAAACCTTTGCACAAAGAGCCGATTATCTTTTGGAACAAACCGAGAACCCTGAATGGTATAATTTGGGGCGCAGAACCTTGGAATGTACCAAAAACATGATGGTTCTCCGCGCTTTTGCACTCTATCAAACGTATGGGACGGCCTTTTTTGCGAACCAAGTAGAGGTCTTACACGGATTGGCCAAGCGTTTTGCGCAACTCGTCCGCGAAAGCACAGATTTTACCCTCTGTATCCCACCACAGACCAATATCGTGTGTTTTCGATACGAGCCTTCTCACGTAAAACCCGAACAACTGGCCGCCTTGAATCGGGAAATCCGCCAGAAAATTGTAGCTTCCGGTACGTTTTATTTGGTTCAAACCCAAGTCAAGGGGCAATTTTGGTTACGTCTCACGTTGATGAATCCCCTTACTTCGGTAGAAGACCTACAAGCCCTCTTGTCCGAAATCCGGCAAGTTGCCAACGAAATCCATTTGTAAATGCAACCGACGTTATGAAGCCAACTGTCTCCATCGTCATTCCGGCCAAAGACGAAGCCGAATCCCTGCCTGAATTGGCAGACCAAATCAGAATGTCCTGCACACCTATCGAACTTTCGTTTGAGGTCTGGATCATTGATGACGGATCTAAGGACGACTCATGGGAGGTCATTAAGCGCCTTCAGAGAGAGGACGCTCGATTCCAAGGCATACGGTTTGCTCGGAACTACGGGAAAAGTGCTGCTCTCTCGGTTGGGTTTGCGCGTGCATGCGGCCAATACGTGGTAACAATGGATGCCGATTTGCAAGACGATCCCGCCGAGATTCCAGAATTAATCCGGATGTTGGAAGGTGGTTTGGACTTGGTGAGCGGTTGGAAGAAAAAGCGAAACGATCCCCTTGGCAAAACAGTGCCGAGCAAACTCTACAATTATGGTACACGCCTTGTCTCCGGCATCCCGCTCCACGACTTTAACTGCGGCCTCAAAGCATATCGGGCTGAAGTGGTGAAAATGGTTAAGGTCTATGGCGAACTGCACCGATATGTGCCACTACTGGCAAAATGGGAAGGCTTTACCCGAATCGGCGAAAAGGTAGTGAACCATCGTGCAAGGAAATATGGCAGTACAAAATTTGGTTGGGAACGCGGTTTGCGAGGCTTTTTAGATCTTATCACCCTTTCTTTTCTTACAAGGTTTGCCGTGCGGCCTATGCACTTTTTTGGCGGATTGGGCCTGTTGGCCTTCTTCATTGGCTTTATGATTGGGGCATGGCTCAGTTTCGAGAAAATCTTCTGGCTACAACCCATCGGAGATCGTCCGTTGCTCATGTTGGCCATGCTGCTGATGCTGCTTGGAGCACAATCCTTTATGACGGGTCTATTGGGTGAAATGCTCCTCAAACCTACATTAGAAGGAACCGAGCAATATCAAATACGCGAAGAGGCCATAATATAGAAAGCGATGCTAAAGCAACGCGAGTTATGTAATCAAGCTATCACATCGTCGTGATAGAGGAAGGACTCTTACTTGGGTAGCTTTCCGGTGTACTTCACTGAAAAGGGGCAACCTTAGAAGTGGTGTAAAAAGTGTTATCGCTTATTTTTTTAGAACGGCTTTTCAAACAACTCCAATTTCGAAAAATTATACCGTCTATCGGTGTTAATCGAAGAATGTTTGACACTTTTGCTTCTTGCCCTTATATTTATTGTGCTTGAGAGAAAAGGCTACCTTCACCACACCCCAAAGTCCCACCCTCTCGGCTAAAATACAGCCATATTTTTACTGTATTGAGTGACACGCCCCCTCCAATACACCTTTAACGTGTCTAAATTTGCTGAACCATGTCTCAAAACAAGTATTATTATTACGACCACGAGACCATGTCTTTCGTGGAAGCAGCTCCCATACAACGCAACAACCCACTCCACTGGGGTGCAATTGCTGTTGGTGCTGCTACTCTCCTTATTGCCGTCGGAATATGGGCCTTTAGTAGTATCGGTGGAGGGTCTGCAAAGGAGTATCAATTAAAGAGCGAAAATGAAGCCCTACGTACACAACTCGGCCAAACAGAGAAACGTGTGGACGCTGTCTTTGACAAGTTAGATGAGTTGTACAAAAAGGACAGTGAACTTTACCGTGTGGTGTTACAGGTTGATCCCATCTCCAAAGATGTACGGGATGTTGGAGTAGGTGGAAGCGACTCATACGAGTCCTTTGACGGATACTCCAATGAAACAGGTGGGCTGTTGCGTCGAATGAACACAACCTTAGACAAATTAGAGCGCCAAATGAGTCTTCAAGGCTCATCCTATCGGGAACTCATCACCATTGCCCGTACCAAAAACGAAGACCTTGCCCACAAACCAATCATGATCCCCGTAGAAGGTGGTCGCTTCACTTCTGGTTTTGGCTATCGCTTCCATCCCATAGCACGTACACGTAGAATGCACGAAGGGGTGGACATTGTTGTCCCAATCGGCACACCTGTTTATGCGCCTGCCAATGGTACGGTTGATTTTGCAGCCACCAAAGGCGGATATGGCCATACCGTAGTTCTAAAACACGGTAACAGTGGTTATTCCACATTGTTTGCCCACCTTTCGCGATATATTGTTTCTCAGGGACAAACGGTAAAACGCGGCCAACTCATCGCCTATTCGGGCAACTCTGGTAGCTCCACAGGCCCGCACCTTCATTATGAAGTACAAAGTGCAGATGGCCAACAAAAATTCAACCCGATGGATTTCATTGCGCCAAGTATGTCGCCCAAAGCCCTCAAAGAAGCCATTAAAGGCGCCGAGGGCGAGTCTGCCTCTTTGGATTTTTAAGCCATAGAATTCCTTTTGCAAATTTCATCTTCAGCATTAACTATAATCCCGAAGCGGAGAAAAGCATTTTTTCTCCGTTAGGTTTTTTTATGGGCTATGCGACAAAAGACGACCAATGCAAAAGAGTTGAATGGTACCAACGTATTCAGGATGCTGCTCCTTCTTATTTCTCCTCAAAATCAAATCAAAACAGCGTGATACGATCTTCGTCTTTGTTGATTTGCATGGGGTTGGAGTTGGCATTTTGCTCATACAGCCTTCTCGCGCACTTATCATCTCACCGCCAACTTGAGGCCAAGAAACAAGTCATCATGCCATGATTCCTTTCATTCTCTTAAGCCTCAACATCCTCGTATGGAGTCTGTTGTATATCGGTTTTAGAAGGTCTATCCATAACGTACAAAAAGGATCTTCATCCACCGTACCGATTTCAGTCTTGGTTGCCCTAAAAAACGAAGAAGCCCAAGTTCCAACCTTGGTTGAAGCATTTAAAAAACAGATCTACCCGCACTTCGAGGTCATTTTCATTAACGATGGCTCTACGGATCAAACAACGGCGCAGTTAAGGCTGGCGATAGGCGACGATTTACGGTTTCGCCTCTATGACCGCCCCGATGACATGCGTTCGGGGAAGAAATTTGCCCTGACATATGGTATTTTGCAAGCAAAACATGCGCACTTGGCTTTCACCGACGCAGATTGTGTCCCAAGCCCGACGTGGTTACGGCAACTCGCTGGCCACATCACCACAATACCAGATGCGGTATGGGTGGGCTATGGCCCCTTTTTATCTGAACCCACCTTGCTTAACCTCTTCGTCCGTTATGAAACAAACCTGACCGCTTATCTTACCGCTGCTTTTACCGGTTGGGGACAAGCATACATGGCTGTCGGACGAAATTTAAGCTACCCCAAAAAAACATTTGAAGAAGTTCAGGGCTTTGCTTCCCATCAACACCTCCTGAGCGGTGACGATGACTTATTTATACAGACGGTACAGGCGCACAAAACATCGCCCATTTATATGGTCTTAGAACAAGAGGCATGGGTTTATAGCAGTCCTCCTTCTTCATTTCGGGTGTGGTTTCGTCAAAAAACCCGTCATTTTTCAGCAGCACGCGGTTATGCTCGACGTGCTATGGTGGGCTTATCGGTCATTCAGATGTTGCAAATTTTGTCTTGGGCTGTATTGTTTTGGGATTTTTGGACGGGACTTCTTGCCCTATCTTTGAGGTGGCTGTTCATGGCCACGTGTTTTTCTCTGGTGTCTGTGCGCCTACATACGGCATCGTTGTTGCTCCTTATACCACTTTTAGACGGACTTTACCACCTCATGAACCTTGTTGTTGCGCCTTTTGGTTACCTGAAAAAAACGCTCCGGTGGTGATAGGAATGACCAAATCAGCCTTGCCGAGGCACTCAAAATGCCCAAATCACAAGCCATTAACCCAACGTTCTCCTTGTGAAACACTTTTTTTCATGGAGCGGGAACCTATCTACCCGTTTCGTTTTATTATTATAAGGCGGCTACTACGGCATTCATTGATCGTTGAAGAGGGAGTTTACCGCCTACTTTGCCTGCCTAACCCCTCATTTTACCAAACCTAATCCCCCTCCTATAAAATTATGTACTGGACTTTTGATTTGGCCTCTTATTTAAATGATGCGCCGTGGCCGGCTACAAAAGACGAGTTGATTGACTATGCCACCAGAACAGGAGCACCGGAAGAGGTCTTAGAAAATCTGGAAATGCTTGAGGATGATGAAACCCCTTACGAAAGTATGCAAGAAATTTGGCCAGATTATCCAACCAGTTCCGACGACTTCTACTATACAGAAGAATAAGCGTTTGGGGCCTGTTGATCCATCCTTAATGCGCTATACGTATAAAGCAATTTCTACTTGGCGCAATACCCATAAGCACGTTTTTACAATTTGTGCTGTTGTTTGTTTGCACGTCCTTCTTGTAAAAGTTGTATTTGCACAACCGACCGCTTACAAAACAGGCCCAATAGTCTCCTCCATCGAAATTGAAGGCCAGTCCCTCTTTGGGGTAGAAACACAGTTGCTCCCCTTGGTCAATACCGAAGTGAACCGAAAATTGTTTGGTATCTCCGGTGTTACGCCTTGGCTATGGATTTATCGTTGGGGAACCAAGAGTGGTTTACCAAGCCGACTCAAAGAGGGCATCATCAAAAGTGGTGAAAAACCCGCCTTTTTGGATCTTGTCGTCATGGAAAAAGATTCCGATCGGCTGCGGCTGTTTTTTCGTCAGCAGGGGTATCGGTCAGCACAGGTAAAAGCACAGGTTATCAAAAAAAATCCAGACTCCTCCGAAGTAATCGTTCGGTTTAATATCACACCCGGATCACCGACCTTTATCCGAACCTTTCGTTATCAGGGTTTGGATAAACTTACTCCAGAACAAAAAGAGCGGCTCCTTTCGCAATCCTTACTCATCGGCGATAAAAAGTCTGCTGATACCCTTCGCTTAGACAACAAACGCTATATCGAGCCAAAACTCTACGAGGAAAGGCGGCGCATCATCACTTTTCTACAAGACGAAGGCTATCCGGAGATTACCCGTGACTCGGTAAGGGTTTTGGTCACACCCGTCCGACCCGACTCGTTTGACGTGACCATGCTGGTGGGAATGGGAAAACGCTACCGTATGGGTGACATTCGCTTTCGCATAACCGGCCCGGACGGATCCTTAGCCCAGCAAGACACACTACAGTGGTTAGAACGAGAATACCAACCGCGTTTGCATGTAACCGCCACCCGAATTGGTGAAGGCTCTTTAAATCCCAACCTGCTGTATGCGCTCATGCAGTTTTCTCCCGGTGAGTGGTATAATCAATCTAAATTGCTCCAAACCAAATTATTACTTGAACAAACGGGTCTCTTTCCTTTTACAAATTTTAATCCTGTTTATTCGGCGGCAAGCGACCACGAGAACCGATCTTATGTCCCCATAGAGGTTGAGCTGCGTACACGTTCTCGGTTTGAGGTGAATTGGGATGGATCGCTTTTACAACGTTTTAATACCAATACCAGTAACGAAATCGGGCTTGGTACGGGGGCTTCTGTCTCCGACCTAAACGTTTGGGGACAAGGCGAAAAGATGCGGCTGCGTGTTTCTGCATCCGGTACATTAGAACGTGGCTTCGCCCTCTTGAACAATGCCCAACAAGCAGGCACCTTTAGCCGCTCAACGCAATACGATGCCTCGCTTGGTTGGAGTTTTCCTTATTTACGAAAACGACTCTCTTGGATGGGGCCTCTCTTTGGGGTTCCTTTTTATAGTGCTTCTACCCGTATCCAAGTCAATTATCTGCATGAAAAACGAGATGTCATCAAACTTTCCCGCGACCGTGCTTCGTTGTTATACCAATTAGACTTTCGGCACAACCGTTCAATCACTTCAACCCTAAACCTCTTCGATTTCTCGTTCAGCGATCCCCAGCCGGCAGCCGGCTTCGAGGAACTTTTCTTGAGCCTCATTACCGATCCCGTCCAATACCAACGTGCCGTCGAGGATTATACCGTGCGCAAAGTCAACAATGCTTTCCGGTATGCCATCCGTGGCGGAAATGCCGACCCACTCCGTAGAGACAAAGGATACTCCAGTGAATTTGGCGCCGAAATTGGGGGCAATTTACCTTTCTTGTTAGACCGTTTTGCCATTACGCCAAATACCTTAGAAGGCACATTACCCGGCATTGGTGCAGGGAGTAGTTTGGCATATCGGCAGTACGCCCGCTTTAATTTGGATTTCCGGAAATACCAACCACGCGGGAGCTACGGAACCCTTGCATGGAAAGCCTCGGCAGGATGGGCCTTCCCGACTGGTAGCCATACTGGAACGCCACTGGCCAATAGATGCGGGGAAAACGCCTTAAATGCAAACCTACAAGATTGTCGGCGTGCCGAGGTCCCCTATGAAAGAAGGTTTTTTATTGGCGGAAGTTCAAGCCTACGCGCATGGGGATTGGGAGAACTGGGGCCGGGAGAAGCCACTTCCGCGAAGGACGGACTCACAGGTGTGCTGGGCGGTGATGTGAAGTTAGAGGCCAGTTTGGAGTATCGGCAGGTTTTCGTCCGTAACTTGTTCGGTGCAGATTATTTGTTGGCCACTTTTGTGGATGCAGGAAACATTTGGTACGATCGTCGTAATGCCTCGGATGTAGCCGCCGCCAAATTCATATTGCCCGATGCCTTCCGACAATTGGGCATTGGTGGCGGATTTGGGCTACGCATCTCGTGGGCTTATCTTATTTTACGGTTCGACTGGGCCGTACAAATGCTTGCACCCGGTGGCACTTTTTTCCCAAATGGCATCCGATTTCGGTTTATTCCCGGCCTTGGCCAAGCCTTTTGACGATCCTTGTAAATTATACCATGAAGAAAAACGAAGTATTGACGCTAACCGTAGAACGATTCGCAGATCAAGGCAAAGTATTGGCGAAGGTAAATGGCTATGTTGTTTTCTTTAAAGGAGCAGCTCCCGGAGACGTAGTACAGGTACGGACGACGAAGGTCAAAAAAAACTATGCCGAAGCCCTGCTTTTAGGCGTTCTCTCGCCGAGTCCGTTACGGGTTGCGCCAACTTGTCGGTACTTTGGGGTTTGTGGAGGGTGCAAATGGCAACACGTCGGCTACGAGCATCAACTCATCGCCAAGCGCGAAAGTGTGGAAGATGCTCTTATACATACAGGTGGCTTCCAAGAGGTGAAGGTTCAGCCTACCATTGGTATGGAAGCGCCGTGGTTCTATCGCAATAAAATGGAGTTTTCGTTCTCGACACAGCGCTGGTTAACCGATGCAGAAATGGGGACAGAACAACCCGTGGAGCGCAACTTTGCGTTGGGTCTTCATGCTCCGGGACGATTCGACAAAGTGTTAGACCTCGAAATGTGTCACCTACAGTCCGAACTTAGTGCAAGGATTGTGAATGGCTTGCGTCAATATGCCAAAGAAAATCAATGGCCGGCTTGGGATACCCGTAAACAAACCGGTTTTTTGCGCCATATCGTCATTCGTCAAACATGGCATACCCAAGACCTGATGGTCAATTTGGTCACTTATGGCCATTATGCTGAAAAGATGAGCCGCTTGGCCGCATTTTTCCGAACGCATTTTCCCGAAATTACTACCTTTATCAATACCTGCAACACGGGCCTTGCACAAACGGCCTACGGTGAAAGTACCCATGTCATTTATGGCCCCGGAAAGATTTACGACAAAATAGGCGGCCTCACCTTCGAGATTGCGCCCAATGCGTTTTTCCAGACCAATACCTCACAGGCCGAGAAACTCTATGAAGTGACGCGCAACTTTGCCGAACTCCGGCCCGATGACTTGATGTATGACCTCTACTGCGGAGCCGGAACTATCTCGCTCTTTTGTGCAAAGCAGGTAAAACAGGTTGTGGGCGTAGAATTGGTGGAAGAAGCTGTTGCCAATGCCCGAATTAATGCCCAATTGAACCAAATCCATAATGCCACCTTTCTTAGTGGAGACCTCATGCGGCTTTTTACACCGGATTTTGTCCGAAAATATGGAAAGCCAGATGTCTTAATCGTGGATCCGCCAAGAGTCGGTATGCACCCAAAAGTGGTCGGACAAATTGCACAATTACAGCCAGAAAGATTTGTGTATGTCTCATGCAACCCGATGTCGCAAGCCCGCGAACTAAAAGAATTGTCAGATTTATACGCCATCGAGGATGTACAGCCCGTAGATATGTTTCCGCATACCCACCATACCGAGAGCGTTGTAAAACTCCGGCTGCGCACATAAAACGCTTAATGCCTATTCAGATTCTTATACCATAACGGCTCGGCCTTCTTCATACATGTTTTGTCTTGGCGTATTTGTCCTTCATTTCAATTATTGCCCTTACGCAGCTAAAAATAGTTTTACCAACTTGAACCTTTAAAAGGTTTTTGTTAACCCAATAGCGATTAGTTTCAAGGTTTCGAATTAGTGTCATAAATTTGGAACTTGTAAAATATTTGTAAATTCCGAGTTCATCCTGTTGTGCAAAGCATGATTTTAAAGTTTACAACTAAAAGGCAATTCTCTTTGTCATGTAAAAAGTCTATTGAATACAACTCCTTTATACTTTGAATAATCGCCTTTTTGGTCATAACCAGTCGCCAATTGATTTTTAGTAATTAGACTTGTTGCATTGGGATAAGTATAATGTTTACATTAGTTTAAACGTGTATTCCTCTCAATATTAATCTATATAAAACGATGAAAGATTTTTCGATATATTCAAATGTCAAAACAGATCGTGACTT